>CAMBZU010000018.1 GCA_945872355.1 Chitinophaga pinensis | reverse complement strand
TTTGAGTAATAAGTTAAGGTAGCAACAATGGGTGCGTTAGGTTGAGGTCCGGTAATATTTACACACACTGCAACATTGTAGCCTTGAGCAAAAGCAGTAACGCTAGCAAACAAGGCAATCATTAAATTAAGTAATTTTTTTTTCATAGTGTTTATAGTTATTAAGTTTTTATATACTGCTAAACGTGTAAAGCCAGCATCAAGGGACAAAAGTAATAATTTTAAGTTATATTTGTTTGAATGTCAGAGTAATAAATTAACAAATCATTGATAGCGATGACAAGGCTTCATATTTTTTTAAGACTCGCCATATAAAAACCATCAAAACCCTGCGAGGGCATAATGCTTTGCTCAGCAATCAACTCAAATTTTCCTTGCTGTTGATTTAAAAAATATTGCACTTGAATTTGGTTTTCAATTGGCAAAATGCTGCATGTAGCATAAACCATAATGCCGCCTGGCTTAAGCATTGTTGAATAATCACTGAGAATATTTGCTTGTGTTTGTTGTACTTCTTTAATAAACTCAAGATTTAATTTCCATTTTGCATCTGGGTTTCTTCTCAAAACTCCTAATCCAGAGCAAGGTACATCTAGTAAAAGCCTGTCTGCAGTTTCTTTGTTTTTAAGCACTTCTTGCTTTGTTGCCACTTTGGTAGTTACTATTCTCACACCAGCTTTTAAAGCTCTTCGTTCTAATTCCTCTAATTTTTTTGCCTCTATGTCCATCGCTAAAATGCTTCCTTTATTTTGCATTATGCAGGCGATATGCAAAGTTTTTCCTCCCGCACCTGCACATGCATCAATTACTTTCATACCAGGCTTTAACTGTAAATAGGGAGCCACTAACTGCGAGGCGGCATCCTGAATTTCAAAAAGGCCGTCTTTATAACTTTGCAATTGTTGTAAACGCTGGCGTTTTACTATTTTTAGGGGAGTTTCGTTATCATTACTTTTAAAAATGGCACCTTCAACTTTTATAATTTCAATACCTTCTTTGGTTAATTCAGTAGGCAATTTAATTGCGCTGCTTTTCAAATTGTTTACTCTAATAAACACTTCAGCTTCTTTGTTTAGAAATTCCATTTCAGTGGCCCAAACTTTAGCACCAAATTGTTCCTCACCTAGTTCATCTAACCAATCTGGTATTGATGCTTTTAATTTATGTATTTTAGAATTTGATACCAATGCATTGCGCACATAGTCAGAATCAGTGTTGGCAAACTCTGCCCATGTTGGAAGTTCAAATCCTTTTACAAGGTGCGCTACGGCAAATAAGGAATAATATAAATTAGTTGCTTGCTGCTCCTCAGTTAAACATGCTTTGTACAATCGATACCAACGCACAATATCATAAATATAAGAAGCGATAAACCTTCTGTCACGAGCACCCCACCTAGCATCTTTTTTTAAGGTTCTTTCCACAGCCACATCTGCATAAACTCCTTCGATGAATATTTGTTCAATCGCTTCTGCAATTGCTTTCACCAAATTAGGATAGAGTTTCATTGAGTTTTTTTATATTAGAGCAATTGTAAGTAAAAATTGGCAATTAGGAATTTTTTTTTATGTTTGCTATGTGTTATTAAGTTTATTACTCATTGTTGTCTTTCCCTTTTTCCTCCACCAAAATATGAAAAACCATAAGCATTTAATATTGAATTCTTCCACTTTTTTTCTAATTATTGCAATTTCGTTAGCCAGTTTTATTCCTGCTCTTGCAGATAACTGGAAAGAAAAATTAGGTGCTGGAAAGGGGTTTATTGAAAATAAAGGACAGTTTACTGTGAAAACCCTTAAAGGGAAAACATTAGAAGTATTTTATGCCTATGACGGGGAAAGTGAAGATTACTTTTTTACAAAAAGCGGTGTTGTAATAAGCTATACGCAAAAAGAAAAGCGCAAGAAAACTGATGCAGAAAAACTCATAAGAAAGGAACGCAAAAAACAAGGGTTTAAAACACAAAAAGATTGGCAAGATTTTGAGCGGGAAGGCAATAAGGTAACGCTTACACAGGACGAGCTAGAATGTGTTTGGCTTGGCGCAAACAAAAATGTCCAAATTGTTCCTGAAAATAAAAATAGTTTTCATCACAGCTATCAAATTAAAAAGGGTGGAAATAAAACAGAAAATATTAATTTTATTTCTTCTTTTAAAAAGTTGACCTATAAAGATATTTATCCCAATATTGATTTGGTGTATGAATTTCATCCCGAAGGAGGATTGAAGTATAGTCTTGTGCTCCAACCAGGGGCTAATTTAAATGATATTCAACTGCATTATTCTAAAGATATTATACGCCAAGCGAGCGGTAAATTATACACACCAACGGTTTTCGGCAATATTATAGACCATGAACCAAAAACTTTTTATGCGAGTAATCAAAATCAAATCGTTGAGTCATCTTATCAAGTAAACAACAATACCATAGGCTTTAAACTAGAAAATTATGATAAAAACAAAACTATAGTTATTGACCCATGGACACAGTCACCTGCTTTCAATACCAATTGGGATTGTGTGTGGGAATGTGAAAAAGATGGTTTGGGTAATGTGTATATTATTGGCGGTGTTCTGCCATTACAATTATTAAAGTACAATGCCGCTGGAGCGCTGCAATGGACCTATAACACGCCTTACGATACAAGCGCTTGGATGGGAACCTTTGCCACTGACTTAGCAGGTAATTCATATGTTACTAATGGTACCTATGCTGCCATTCAAAAAATAGATAATGCAGCAAATTTGGTATGGAACAATGCAAATCCTGGTGGTTTATTTTCAAGCACAGAATTATGGACAATTGCCTTTAATTGCGATCAAACAAAATTGATTGTTGGCGGTACAGGTGGTTTTTTACCGCCAGTTCCCTATATCTATGATATTGATATGAATACAGGAAATGTGCTATCGAGTGTGCAAACAAATAATAGCGGTGGCCTATTTGATATAGAAGAAGTAAGGTCAATAACAGCATGTGGTAATGGAAAGTATTATTTTATGACACATGATTCAATTGGCTACATTCATCAAAGTTTAAATAGTTGCCTCACGGGTGGTTTCCCGTTTCATACATCAAGTGGTTATGGTTTTGGTTACAAATGCGAAAACTGGCGATATGACAATAGTGGCATGGCTGTAATCAGATATTATAACGGGTTTATTTATACGCACCGAGGTAATCAAGTTGATAAACGTGATTTTAATACAGCGGCTATACTTGCAACTGCAACCATTCCTGGAGGATCATTTAATAATGTGTTTTTAGGTGGCAACCAAGTTGGTAATGCGGGTATTGATATTGATGATTGCGGTAATGTTTATGTAGGATCTACCAATGGTGTATATAAGTTTGATCAAAACTTAGTTCCAATAAGTAATTTTTCAACTGGTTTTAATGTCTATGATGTGGTAGTTTCTATCAATGGCGATGTTGTTGCATGTGGCTCAACAGGAAATGCTAACTCTAATAGCAGAACTGGATCTGTTCAATCGTTTGCTGCATCAGCTTGCGTGCCTCAGGCAACCATTTGTTGTGATGCTACTATATGCAATGTGCCTGCTTTGTGCACAACAGATGCTCCATTTCAGCTGGCGCCAACAACAAGTGGCGGTGTTTGGGCTGGCACAGGAGTAAGTGCATCGGGTGTTTTCGACCCATCATTGTCTGGCGTAGGTAACTTTAATGTTACCTATACTTTAGCATGTGGTGCCGAAACAATAAATATAACTGTTAATAGTTGTACTTCAATTTCTGTTTGCGAAGAATTGGACGGCACTTACAGTGTAACTGGTGGAACAGGACCATATACTTGGTCGGAATTTTTACCAGCCACCTCAACACCAATCACCACACAAGCACAATGTACTTCCTGTGGTTACACTTGGTTTTTTGGGACTTGTTTAAACGGAATAGTTCCTGCTACAACCTGCAACTCGCCTGCACAATGGTCGGTTTATGCTACTGGAGTGAATGCGCCAGCGCCAAGTGTTTTTCCTGCACAAGTGCAAGATAATGCGGGTACTATTTTTTCAATCAATGCAGCTGGAACATTGCCATCTTGTGCTTTGTGTCCGGCCTTAATAGCCAACAATAGTAATGTTGTAAACGCCAATTGTAATGGAGGCACAGGATCAGCAACACTAACCACCACAGGAGGGGTAGGGCCATATACTTACAACTGGATACCGGGTAATTTAACTGGTGATACGCAAAGTGGTCTTGCTGTAGGAGTTTACAGCATTTCAATTACCGATGGAAATGGTTGTACCGGTGCTACTACAGTAACCATTAATGAACCAACTAGCTTACAAACAAATAATATTGGTACAACTGCCGCTAGCTGTGGAGCAGCTAATGGGGCTGCTTTTGCTATTGCCAACGGTGGCACTTCGCCTTATACCTATACGTGGAGTAATGCAACAGGAAACTTACAGATTACCTCTAACAGTATTTTAGTTGATACTTTAAGTAATATTATTGCAGGTGATTATGTGTTACTTGTTCAAGATGCAAATAATTGTACTTTCTCTGATACATTAACCATAACCACTACTGCACCGCCAATAGCAAACCTGGTTGCAAGTAACGATGCTGCATGCGGAGCCAATAATGGTAGTATAGTAGCTTCAGCCAGCGGTGGAACTGGGACTTATACTTTTCAATGGATAGGAACGGGAGGTGTTTTACAAACCAGCAACAACATCATTGCGATTGATTCATTGAACAATTTAGGAGCAGGGAATTATTTAGTGATAGTTACAGATAACAGTGGATGTGCAGATAGTTTAAATGCTTCGGTAAATAATTTGAATGCTGCTATCGTAAATTTAGTATCGCAAACCAATATTGTATGTTTTGGAAATGGCAATGCGAATGCAATTTTAGCTGCTTCAGGAGGCGTGGGACCCTATACTTTTGAATGGACAAGTAACTCAATTGTTGTTCAAACCAATAGTTTAGTTGCAAGTACCGATACATTAAACAATGCTTTGCCAGGGCAATATATTGTTGCAGTTACTGACAATACGGGTTGTATTACCAATTTTACAGTTGATATTACAGGACCTACAGCTGCCTTAAACATTGTTTCATTTGCTGTAACCAATGCTACCTGCGGAAATAGCGATGGAACTGCCTCATTAGTTGTGAACGGAGGAACAATTGGAAGTGGTTATCAATACAATTGGCAACCATCTGGCGGCAATGGCCCATCTGCTACTAATTTATCAGTTGGTACTTATTCAATAACAATTACCGATGTAAACGGCTGTACAACAGATACTATTATTGTGATTGATAATACCAATGGACCGACGGTGAATATTGCTAATTTTGTTAATCCAACATGTTTTGGATTGAACAATGGTAATGCAAGTGTTACAGCCACTGGTGGAAATGGTGCAATTACTTTTCAGTGGTCGGGTGGTTTAGGAAGTTCAACCACAGTAAATAATTTAGCAGCTGGTGTTTATTCGGTAACAGCTACTGACTCATTGGGGTGTTCGGGTGTTGCAAATGTAACTATTGTGCAACCTCCATTAATCACAGCAAATATACTCACATCAAATGCTTATTGCGCAACTAGCAGTGGTTCAGCAGAGGTGCAAGCATCGGGTGGAACAGGTAATTTATCATACTCATGGAACAACGGCTCAACCTCAATTACAACTACAGGCTTGCCTCCTGGAAATTGCAATGTAACCGTTACAGATTCATTAGGCTGCGTTCAAATTTTCACAGGGATTGTTGAAAGTACAGGTAACTTTTCAGTTGACGCTGGCATTGGTGCAACAATTAATTTGGGAGAATCAATCGAGTTGCAAGGGAATGGTCCGGCTGGAGGCATCTATAATTGGTCGCCTGTTGAGTTTTTATCTTGTACTACTTGTGTTAACACATTAGCAAGTCCAGAAGTAACCACAGTTTATGTGCTTACTGTAAATCAAAATGGTTGTGTTGCTACTGATACAGTTTTGATTGAAGTGGAGGAAATATGTGGTGATATTTTTGTTCCATCGGGCTTTAGCCCTAATAATGATGGTGTAAACGATATATTGTATGCAAGAGGCAACTGCGTTGTTGAGCTAAACTTTGAAATTTATGACCGTTGGGGTGAATTAATATTTAAAACTGCAGATAAAAATATTGGCTGGGATGGCACATTTAAAGGGAAACCAGCCTTGTCGGGAGTTTATGTGTATTACATCAATGCCATAGTAAAAGGCTCTACTATCAATACACAAGGGAATGTTACACTCATTCGTGAATAATGGATTAAAATATTAGATTTGTATTAAATAATTATTGATTAACATGAAAAATCTTACACTTTTATTCAGTCTGTTTTTTTGTTTTAATGTTGTGTCTTTTGCTCAAGATAAAGAGAATTTACCTTTGGTAGATACACAATGGACATTAACAAATGTTAATGATAAGGTAATCAATAAAAATGAAGAGGGGCTTGAAAGTTTTATTGTTTTTGCAGCTGATAATTCATTTAAAGGTTTTGCGGGATGTAATAAGTTTCAGGGGAATTACAAAATTGAGAATGGTAAGTTATCGCTCGAAAAAATAGGTTCCACTAAAATGGAATGTGAAAACAGCAATAATGAAGATGAGTTTTTAAAAACACTTCATAAAGCAATACAATTTAAAATTGTTCAACATCAATTGATGTTGAAAGATAAAAACAAAACGATTGCAGTTTTCGAATCGAAATAGTAATCTGCAAATTTATGTACTACCTATATTTTAGTTAGCGCAAAGCCACTAAATACAGCCAAAAGGCCGCCCATTATGCTAAGTGTTATATAAATAAAAGCAGTGGTAATGTTTCCTTGTTGCCAAAGGTTATAATTTTCAAGCGCAAAGGCTGAAAAAGTGGTGTATCCACCGCAAAACCCTGTTACCAATAGCAGTTTATAATCATTGTTGTTGAGTTGCAGTTTAGAGAAGTATCCCATTAAAACGCCAATTAATAAACAGCCTAACATATTAGCTACAAAAGTTCCCCAGGGATACAATTGCGAAACCCATTTTTGTATAAATAAGGAAGTAACATACCTCATGCTGCTGCCAACAGCTCCTCCGATACTAACAAGTAAGATGGCCTTGAGCATAAGTTTTATTTTGATTGATCATACAAAACTAATAAAATGGATGTAAATAAAAAGCGCTTTAGAGTATCATCTAAAGCGCTTTTTTGTTGAGGTCTCGAGCGGATTTGAACCGCTGTACAAGGTTTTGCAGACCTCTGCCTAACCGCTCGGCCACGAGACCATTTCTATTAAGAATGGCAAATTTACAAAAATAATTCAGAATGCAAAGCCAACTGTAAGAAAATAAAAAAGCCGCCTTTTTGGAAGCGGCTTTAATAAAGTTTTTATTGCAATTACTCTTTCACAAATTTCTTGATTACCAATTCAGTATTGTTTATTCTTACTTCAGCAAAATAAATACCTGTAGATAGATTAGCAATATCGAGTGTTTTAGATTGTTGTGCCTTGTCAAAATTTTGATTTAATACTACATTACCTAGCATATCAATCAATCTAACACCATTTAATTTATTGCCAATAGAATTAATAGTTAATTGATCTTTGGCAGGTGAAGGATAAACACTTAAGTTATTGTTAATTACAACATTGTTAATTCCTGCAGGATTAGGATTGATGCCATGTGCTGCAAAGAATGGAGCAAAATCTGCAGCAGTGCTTATTGGCCAGATATCCTGTTCAACAACCTGACGGTTAGGGGCAATTAAAATCATTGTAGGATAAGCGTTAACTCCATAAGTAGCACTAAAAGTTTGAGGACCACCAGTGGCACTACCTTCAGTTCCGCTGATGCCTCTAGGATATGGACCAGTTGTATTCATATAAGTAGATTCCCATGTGTGCATTGTAGCATTGTTATCATCACGATTGATTGAGACAAAATACATTTGAGCGCTTGGAGAATTAGCACCATAAGTGATAAAAGCCTCATGTAGTTTTGGCGCTGTATTTTGACAAGGACCACAATTAGTAAAGAAGAAATCTATGAACACATATTTTCCTTCGTCAAGTTTGTTAAATAAATTAAAGGTGTTGCCATCAATGTCTTTCGCTGTAAAATCAACAGCTGTGGTTAAAGTTGTTTGCGCATTAACCGATAAAACAGCTAATGTAAAGATGCTAAGTAAAATTTTTTTCATGAAATTTGATTTATATTAATAATAGTTATTTCAATCAAAAATAGCATTAAAAATTAGTAATTCCAAATTTACGCTTCAACAATAATTGAAACTCCTTTTACATTTCCATTCATTGGAGGGTTTAGTTTAGTAACAGTTAATGTAACTTTTTGGAGATGGACTAAATCTTTTTTTAGTCTGTTTACAATTCGGAAAGCTACATGCTCAAGTAAATTAGCTCTAATGGCCATTTCCTCTTTAACAATATTAAAAACAGTGCAGTAATCAATGGTTTGATCTAAATCATCGTTAATGGCTGCAGTTGTAAAATCAGTTTCCATCATTACATCAACAGCATAGTTGCTGCCAATGAGCGCTTCTTCGGGTAAACAGCCATGATAGGCGTATAGCTGAATAGTATCTAAATATATTTTATGCAAAATTTAATTTTAGGTTTTAAAGGAGTAATTAATTCAATTTCTTTTTTTGCTCCATTTTAAGGTAATTGTCGGTAAACTCTTCTAATTGCTCTACACCAATTTTTTTAGCAATAATTTCTTTCTTTTCATTTAGAATAAAAATAACAGGAGTGCTACTAATATCATAAACAGAGCGGAATGTATTATGCAGCTCTAAATCAGCCACATTGATCCAATCGAGCTTATTTTCTTCAATAAACTTATGCCATTTTGCACCTTCGGTTTCGGTACAAACACCATACACTTCAAATCCTTTCGCTTTTAAATTATTGTGGTAAATTTCGGCCAATTTCGGCACTGTTTTTTTGCAATGACTGCAATCCGGATCCCAAAAGCATAAAATGGTATATTTTGATTTTACACCCCAAAGCTGTTGTAATACGTTTTTATCATCATACAACAACAAGTTTGGTGCTTTCTTGCCCAATAGTAAAGGCTTTAAAACCCTAGCCCTGTCAGTTATTTTAAATAATAAGGTTGAATCAGCCCAAAACGCTTGTCCGGTATTATAATATTCTTCAACTAAACGCACAAACACTGCGTCCATACCCATTATTTTTGAACTTTCGTAAGTACTTGTGGTGTGAACAACAGTGTATTTAAATACTTCTTTATTCGCCTTTGCTTTTTCGGCAATGTAAATACATGCTTCTGCAATAGAATCTGGGATTTGATAAGTTAATTTTTCAAGATACTGTTTGTATTTATTGTAAATTAATGGTGTGCGCAATAATCTTGCATCACTAAAGTCAACGCCATCAAAAAAATGAGTTTTAAAGTATTTATAGGCAAATGTGGAGTCGGTTCTGCCATTGGCTAATTTGGGCGCTGGAGGAACCTCTGGATCTTGCGAAGTGCGGAAAATTTTGGACAAGAATGACGTTGGATGTTCTTTCATAAAGTTAATCTTGTATTCCTTTACTTCGTTGTCAATTTTCGACATTTTAGCTCTAATGGTTTCAGCTGAATCTTTGTTGGCTTTAAGTGCTTCGTATTTTTTATTGAGCGGTTCTAATTCTTTACTTTTATTGGCCATGTAGTTGAGGTAGGCGTAAAACCATTCATTTTCTTTTGATCCTTTAACCTTCATGTGTTTTACAAAATCAAGGGTATCTGTTTCAAGAGAAAACTCTGTTTCATCAGCAATAATTACCTCGAAATATTTTTTATTTGGAGTTACTACTAAATAAATTCCACCATCTAAAGGCTTTGTTCCTGAAAAAACCATGTTGCCTTTATCATCTACTTTGATCGTATCCGACACATATTGTTTTTCGGCAAAATGATAACCCATGTAACATTGCGTATTACTAAGGTTGTTGATTTTTATTTTAATGTTGTAAGCTTGTTTGTCTTTTGAATAAGCGAAGTTAAAATTAAACAACAAGGCTAAAAAAAGGATAGTAATTTTATTCATAACTGGTTAAATGCTTAAATTGTTCAACAAAATTAATACGAATTAAGGGCAATTTCTGTTAACGAAGCTTGCAAAAATTGTTAACAGCTTTACAAAAACCAAGCCAATGGAAATTTTAACCCAACTCATTTAGGCAAAATTAGATCACTTTGGTTTTAGGCTAAAATATTTATAAAAATTGTATCTTTGCCGTTTATATAAAAAACGCTTATGTCAAAAGTTGCATTGATTACAGGTATTACAGGGCAAGATGGCTCTTATCTAGCAGAAATGTTGTTAGAAAAAGGCTACACTGTGCATGGTTTAAAAAGAAGAAGTTCTATGTTTAATACCGATAGAATTGATCATTTGTACAAAGATACGCATGAACAAAAAGTTAAATTCTTTTTGCATTATGGCGATTTAACCGATAGTACTAATTTAATTAGAATTATTCAAGAAGTGCAACCTGATGAGATTTATAATTTAGCTGCACAAAGTCATGTAAAGGTTTCATTTGAAACACCGGAATATACTGCTAATGCTGATGGTATTGGCACATTAAGAATTTTAGAAGCAATACGTATTTTAAACATGGGTCAAAAGACCCGTTTTTATCAAGCTTCTACTTCGGAATTGTATGGCGATGTGCAAGAGATTCCACAAAAAGAAACTACACCTTTTTACCCTCGCAGCCCTTATGGCGTAGCTAAATTATATGCCTTTTGGATTACTAAAAATTACCGGGAGGCTTATAATTTTTATGCTTGCAATGGAATTTTATTTAACCACGAAAGTCCTGTAAGAGGCGAAACTTTTGTGACACGTAAAGTTACCCGCGCTGTAGCTAAAATTAGTTTAGGTTTGCAAGATAAGTTATACATGGGAAATATTGATTCTGAGCGCGATTGGGGCCATGCACGCGATTATGTAGAAGGGATGTGGTTAATGATGCAACAAGATAAGCCAGACGATTATGTATTGGCTACAGGCAAAAAAATAAGTGTAAGAACTTTTATTGATTTGGCTTTTAAAGAAGTAAATATTGAATTAGAGTGGAAAGGAAGTGGCGTTGATGAAAAAGGGATTAATAAAGCTACAGGAAATGTAATAGTTGAAATTGACCCGCGATATTTCCGCCCGAGTGAAGTTGATTTATTGGTTGGCGATGCTTCAAAAGCCAAAAAAGAGTTAGGTTGGGAACCAAAATTAACTGTAGAACAATTGGTGAAAGAAATGGTAGCATCAGATGTAAAATTATTCCAACGCGATAAGTATTTGTTGGATGGTGGACATTCGGTGTTGAGTTTTCATGAGTAATATTTTTAAATAGACCTTGAAGGTTTTAAAAACCTTCAAGGTCTAAACTAATTGCGGCCAAGCCTTATTGTAATAGTTTCAAGTTTTATCGGCATTAATCATTGTAAATTTATTAAACAGCTTTTGGCTATTTAATAAATACAATTGGTATTAAAATACCTGTCAGGTTTTGAGAATTTGACAGGTTTATCACAAACGCAACAAGTTTAAATTATACCAATGTGATTTATAAATTATTAATAATTTAAAATCTTACATTGGTAAATTCCGATTGGAAAAAAGTTTGGGTCAAATGCCTTGAAACAAATTTGGGACATTACTTATTTCACATCGGTATTATCCTTTATACTTCTGGATTGGCAAAGTGGGGATTGAGCATGTCTAATAAATAACAATTTAACAGATGATAACTAACATTGAGCATACCATACCCGATTTAAAAATGCTATCAAATCAGCAATATATTTCGGCAATACAAATTTTTGATGGTAAAAAGCTCACTGAAAAAAGATACCTTAAAAGTATTGGCAACTTTGAACGTGAATGTGAACGAGAAATCATTAAAACATTCGCTAAAATTGCGATTTTAGGAAGAGTCAAAACCAACCCTTACTCCCTGCCCTATACCCATGAAGTAGTGACCAAATTAGGTGGCACAGGTATGCTGCCGCCTGCATTTGAGTTTTATAGAGTTGCAAGGCCCATTGTTGAAGAAATGCTGAATAAAGACGTTTATAAAATTCGGTTCTACTTTTTTGTCGATATCAGCATTACTCCCAACGAAACTTTTGTCAACAGTCCCTATTGGTATATTACATATTCTTTTCGTTATCATTTGCCATCAGCATCATAATTTTTCGGACATTGCATAGTGGTAAACTCATCTGGCGCGAGTCTTCAGACTCGTGCCCTTAATATCAGTCCACAAATGCCTTTAAAACTTCCTGCTTAAACCTTTTCATCTTAAATTTAAACTTAAATGCTTACTTTAAAGAGGTTTCCTCCTGAATGACACCGTTTTTTTGTCTTTCAAGAGGAATCTTTTTTTGATGATGAGCTACAATAATAAATTATGCGCTGATATTTATGCAAGCTTAAACCTTTGCATCTTAAATTTAAACTTAAATGCTTACTTTAAAAAGGTTTCCTCCTGAATGACACCATTTTTTTTGTCTTTCAGGAGGAATCTTTTTTTGATGAAGAGTTGCAGTATCAAATAATACCGATTATACAAAATAAATAGTCCAATTTTATTGAACTATATTTTGTTATATCGGCATTAGCCATTGTAAATTTATTAAATGGCTTTGTGCTATTTAATAAATACAAATGGTATGATATCAAACATCATTACATCAAACAATTACGGCTTCATAAACCTATCGAGCATTTGTTTTAGGTAGGCAATTTCTTCCTTTAAGGTTTGGATATGCTCTTTGTCGGCTTGAAAGGTGGAATTTAAGTAGGTGTTTGCAGCTTGGTTGTTTTGTTGATTCACCACTGTGTTTGCTTTTTCGCCTACTAGCTCGGTGACTGTAGTTTCGAGGGTTTTTGCAATAACAAGCAGCCGCGGAACACTTATGCGATCATCATCTTTTTCTAACCTCGCATAATTTGATTGAGATATTTCCAATGCTTCTGCAAGGTTTTCTTGTGATAGTCCTTTACCTTCACGAAGCAGACGAATTTTTTGACCAATGACGTTCATTTTAGGTATAATTTTTCTAATTTTAGTTGTAAATATAATAAATTAGCTAAATAGTAATTATCTTTTAGTGAAATTATGGTGTTGATTTGTATGAATAAACAACCATCGTAAATTATACTACATCATATGAAGATGAATTTCACAGACAATACAAACTCATTCCCTTTTCAAGAGATGATGAAAACTCAAAAAAATCGCAGTATTTGCTCAACACATTTAGGTGCTTGCCATATTCAGATAAATCAAAAAGCCAGGTATCTGTTACTTATGAAAAGTATTGGTGTAATAGTTACATTGCTTTTGTTTACAACCATGAATTCATTTGGCCAATCGCTTTTTGTGAATCTAACAAACAGCACTACCGATTCCTATTTACTTTCAAATGTCAGAAGCATCACATTTAATCAAAACAGTATGATTGTAAATGAGTATAATGGTTCAAATACCGCTTATCAGATAACAAATATAATTAACTACACTTTTGGCGGTACCATCACCAATTTGGCTCCTCAAGTTTCTGATGTTGATATTGACCTCTTTCCGAATCCATTAACTACTGAAATAAATATTTCTGTAAAAAGGAAAATTGAAGGCCAATCAAGTATTAAAATTTGGGATGTTACAGGAAATCTAATAGCTGATATATATGAAGGACAGCTTCTTACAAATCAAGTTTATCGTTTTAAAGTAAATGCCAAACCCGGCAATTATTACTGCACCATTCAAAGCTCACAAAAAACGATTAGTAAACCCATTATCATTATACAGTAATTATGAAAAAAATAATCTTAGCATTTATTTTAGGTATGCCATTTTGGGGTAGTTCACAAACTTTTCAAAATGTAAACAAAACCAACGGTACTTCTCCATCTAACAACATTTCAACCATAGATTCCATTGTATTTCCAGCAGGTGGGGGGCAAATGCAAATTAATCTTAATAATGCCGCTCCTGTCATACATCAATTACAAGATATAGTGAATGTGAATTTTTTTATTGTTGGTGTCTATCCTGCGGGAACTGTTTTTTGCAATGGCACACCAACAGTTATTGTAGATGTAACCAACCCTGCCACTGGAAGAATTTGGATGGACAGAAACTTGGGCGCTACCCAAGCAGCCACGAGTAGCACCGATGCGAATGCTTATGGAGATTTATACCAGTGGGGCAGAGGGAGCGATGGGCACCAGTGCCGCACTTCTGCCACAACCACCGTATTAAGCAGCACAGACCAACCGGCAAATGGCAGCTTTATTATTGCACCAAATTCACCTAACGATTGGCGCAGCCCTCAAAACACAAATTTATGGCAGGGTATAAATGGGGTAAACAACCCCTGCCCTGGTGGTTACCGTTTACCCACTGAAGCAGAATTAGAGACCGAACGATTAAGTTGGAGTAGTAATGCTTTTGCCTCAGCGCTTAAATTGCCCGTGGCGGGCCGCCGCGACTTCGGCACTGGTTCGCTCGACGCTGTCGGTGCCGATGGCCGCTATTGGAGCAGTACGGTGGTTACTGGTGTCAGTTCGCATTTCCTGTTCTTCGATAGCAATAGCAGCATTGCCGGCGTGGGCAGCGGCAACAGAGCATACGGACGCTCTGTGCGCTGCCTTAAGGATGTTTCACCTCCTCAAGGTATTATAAACAATCTTGACTGTGGCTCTACTACCAACAACGGCACTTTAACCCAAGGTACATTAGCCAGCGGGGTAAGCAGCCTTGTACCCTACACAGTCGGTAACGGTGGTACACACAACGGACAAACAGTTACGTCAACAGGCGTAACAGGGTTAACAGCCACGCTTGCAGCGGATACACTTGCCAATGGAGCAGGGAGTTTAACTTATACTATTAGCGGTGCACCTAGTGCAAGCGGCATAGCAAGTTTTGCATTGAATATTGGTGGGCAGAGTTGTAATTTGAATATAGCGGTAAATAACGCTGGCGGCAGCGGGACCTACCCACCCAATAGTGTTTTTTGCAACGGAACACCAACAGTTATTGTAGATGTAACCAACCCTGCCACTGGAAGAATTTGGATGGACAGAAACTTGGGCGCTACCCAAGCAGCCACCAGTAGCACCGATGCCAATGCTTATGGAGATTTATACCAATGGGGACGCAGAAGCGATGGGCACCAGTGCAGAAACTCTGCTACCACCACCACATTAAGCAGCACAGACCAACCAGCAAATGGCAGCTTTATTATTATAACTGACGATTGGCGTAGCCCTTCAAACAACAATTTATGGCAAGGCGTAAATGGGGTAAATAATCCTTGTCCGAGTGGGTATCGTTTACCCACTGAAGCAGAATTAGAGACCGAACGATTAAGTTGGAGTAGTAATGATTCTCTAGGGGCTTTTGCCTCAGCGCTTAAATTGCCCGTGGCGGGCCTCCGCAACAGCAATGGTTTGGTCGGCGATGCCGGTACCGAAGGCAACTATTGGAGCAGTACGGTGGTTACTGGTGGCGGTGCGTATTTCCTGTTCTTCGGTAGCCTCTATGCCAGCATGGGCGCCTTAGGCAAAGCCTTCGGTTTCTCAGTGCGCTGCCTTAAAAATTAAATCTCCATTCAACTACATAAATATGAAAAAAGAACTTTCACTATTCACAGATATTAAAGGTTTTAAAAACAAAAAGAATGCGTTACCACAAGAGAGCGGCGTTTATATTTTTGCTTCAAGCAAGAATATTCCTCGCCTGGTAGGCAGTTCTACAATTTTAAAAATAGGTGAAACGTTAAATTTAAAATCAAGAATGAAAAGATATTTCAATTTGAGTTTGTCAAGATTATCCAAATCACCAAAGAGAAGAACCGCATTTATACTCAGGAATTATTTAGATAATTGTTCCAATAGCAAAGTGACTTTGCTTTTCAAGCCAATAAAAGAAAACAGCTTATTAAAAGAGGAAAAACGCTTACTTAAAATGTACTTTGAAGAACATTTTGAAGTGCCGCCGTTGAACATGGGTTTAAAGTAAAAATGTACTAAATAATTTAATCCTTTTCTGTGCAGTTCAGAGGCCCTTGGTTAGCTTCATTCGCGGGACACGAGGAGGGCGAGGGCGAAGTTATTATTATGTAAAGTAATATTTCTACAATATGTAAAGTAATAAGCTTATAATATGTAAAGTAGAAATAGTATAATGTGTAAAATAATTCTATATTTGTGAAAGAAAAAAAGTGTATGTCATCACAACTTTCCTATATAGCGCGTATTTCAGACGAAGAATTGAAACGAAAATTAAATGCTTCGGGCGCCTTATTAATTCGTGGGATGAAGGCATGTGGTAAAACACAATCAGCGAAGCAACTTGCAGCGAGCATAATCTCTTTTGATCAAGACGAGCAGGTACCATTGTTTATGGAAACAGCTCCACAGCGATTGTTGCATGGAGATGCACCCCGCTTGATTGATGAATGGCAAGAATACCCTAAAATTTGGAATTATGTGAGACATGAAGTGGATCAACGAAATAAAACGGCTCAATTTATTTTAACGGGTTCTTCAAATCCGGAAGATAGTGTAAAAATGCACTCAGGTGCAGGAAGATTTACGGTGTTAGATATGCGTACAATGTCTTGGCAAGAAATGGGTTATTCAACTGGTGAGATCAGCTTGGGTAAATTATTAAATGGAATTAATCAACAAACAATTGACACGCCAACTGACCTTGAATTTATAATAGAGCGAATTATAAAAGGTGGATTTCCTGGATTAATGAATAAAAGTTTAGCTCAGGCAATGGAAATCAATCGTGCTTATGTTGATTTGTTGGCAGAAGTAGATATAAGTCGTGTTTCAGCTGTCAAAAGAAATCCCGAGAAAGTGCGTGGTCTAATGCGTGCACTTGCTCGTAATGTAGCAACAACTGTGGATATCACAGTGCTAGAGAAAGATGTTAAACTAAATGAAAACACGGATGTTTCTCGTCCTACAATTTACGATTATCTAGAAGCCTTAAATCGTTTGATGATCATTGAAGATCAACCTGCATGGAATAAACATATCCGGTCTTCGGCTTCGCTGCGTAAATCAGGTAAACGTCATTTTTCAGATGTTGCTCTTGCGGTAGCTTCATTAGGTATAGGAAAAGAAGCCTTGATAAATGATTTAAAATTAACAGGTTTTTTGTTTGAATCATTAGTTGTTCATGATTTGAGAGTTTATGCACAAGCGAATGACGCAAAAGTATATCATTATTATGATTCAACTGGTTTGGAAGTAGATGCTATTGTGCAACAATATTCTGGCAAATATTGTGCTTTTGAAATTAAATTAGGAATCGGACAAATTGATGAAGCAGCAAAAAAATTATTAAAATTTGCTTCAATTACAGAAGAGTCAGGTACAACAAAGTTACAATCATTGAATGTGATTACCGGCACCGGTGTAAGCTATGTGCGCAAAGATGGAGTAAACGTTATCTCCCTTGCTTCGCTGGGTTATTGAAAATAAGTTAATTCTTACAATGTATAAAATAAAAGCATGCTACATCCATTACCGCAAATATTGCTAGTTCAAGTTACAAATGAGGGCAAATAAAGGGGGTTAAATTTTAAAAACATATGCAAATAAAAACTATAGTTCTAATAAAGGTTATACTGATTACCACTTTGCGTGTTTTTTCTCAAAACATATCAGGAAATTTATCTTTATTATCCAATAAAACTATTCGTTTAGAAGGTTTCAATGGCTTAAATTCTTATTTAATATCATCTGCTAGCTCAGATGAAAAAGGGAATTTTAAACTTACTTACGCCAAATCAGATTATGGTGTTGGCTATCTCATTGCTGAAGATAAAAAACCTCTTTTTGTTATTCTAAGTGGAGAAGATATAGAAATTGTTGGCGGTGCATTAAGTGCTGTAGAAACAATTCGTATTTTAAAAGGGCAGGAAAATTTGTGGTTTGAGCAATACGCAAAGGAGCATCCTAAAAGAGAGCAAGCGCTAAGTGCATGGATATATTTAGAACAAATATATGTTGCAGATTCCTTGTTTTTAATACAAAAAACGCCAAGTAAAGCCATTCAATTAGAAAAGCAGCGGATAAGAAAAGAGGACGATGAGTTTTTAGCAAAACTACCTATGAGTAGTTATGTGAGTTGGTTTTTACCTAAGCGTAAATTGGTAAGTTCGGTTTCAACAGTAGCTCAATATCGTCCTAAAGAAATACCATCTGCTATTGCGGCATTCAGAGCATTGGATTATTCAGATCCACGTTTGTATAAAAGTGGTGTGTTTAAGGATGCCATAGAAAGCCATTTCTGGCTGTTAGAAAATAGCGGAAAATCATTGGATTCAGTTTTTATTGAAATGAAACTTTCTATTGATGCAATGATGTTGCATTTGATTAAAGATGAAAAAAAACTGAATGAAGTTACCGATTACCTCTTCGACCTTTTAGAGAGGCAAAGCCTTTTTCAGGCATCGGAATACTTGGCACTGAAAGCCTTAAATGAAACCAGTTGCACCCTCAACAGCGATTTGGCCAAGCAACTGGAGACCTATCGTGCCATGAAAAAAGGCAACACTGCTCCTGAAATCTTTTTTACATCCAATATTTTGGCTCCTAACTATGCCAACAAAAAGCTCCCAGAAAAATTAACTGATTTGAAAAATAAATACACTGTGGTTGTATTTGGCGCCAGTTGGTGCCCAAAGTGTAAAGAGGAGCTACCCGAAATTGCTAAGCAATATCAGAAGTGGAATGCCAATAGCGTAGAAGTTGTTTTTGTTTCCTTGGATGAGGATCGAGCAGCGTATGAGGCCTTTGCAAAAGATTTTCCATTTATCTCAAACTGCGATTTTAAAAAGTGGGAAAGCAAAATGGCAAAGGACTACTATGTATTTGGCACTCCCACCATGTTCTTAATAGACCAGAATCGTAAAATAATTTTACGACCTACTTCAGTAAAACAAATGGACGCATGGGTTGATTGGTATTTGGTGCAGAGTAATCCTCTTCCAAAATAGTAGTTTGATTTTCAAATGCATTCTACTTTACATCTTGCATCAATTTCTTAATGAGTGGCGAAAGCGCAGTCATAATTATACTAGCGGATTGGACTAATTATACCCAAGTAATGGTATAAAAATAATGAACATGAAACAAGGAATGCTGAACGTGAAATGATGATGTTGAATGTTATACCGATTACACTTTCAATATAGTCCAATTGCGGCATTGCCTTATTGAACTAATTTCAAGTAGTATCGGCATTAACCATTACATATTTATTTTTTAGTTGGACTAAAAAATAAATGCAATTGGTATTACTTTTTTTAATAAGTTTTTTTGCAAAAGGGGGCGCAGCAAGCTACCTAGTAGCGCGGAGCACCCAGGCCCTCCGCAGGAGGGCTTTGCCCAAAGCATTTTTATACATTAATTGAGGCTGATGTGTAACACGTTTTTAGAATTTGCTTCGATCTTAAAATTTTCACTAACACGCTGATTAATGAGCCAAATGATTTCATTGCTAGCGTTGCAAAGCACGTAGGTGTTGGCTTTGGTGAGATTGTCTACTTTGTTATCGATTAAAATATCGCTTATTTTTTTTTGATGTTTCATGCCTAATGGCTGCATTTGGTCGCCAGTTTGCCACTTGCGCAGGGTGAGTGGAAATTGAATTTTTGCCGCATCAACATATATTTCGTTGAACTGGGCGCTTTTGTAATTTACGCTATTAAGGTCTAATAATTGCATTTTTAAAGAAACGGGTGTTTCTATGTTTTGCTGAATAGATTCAATAATGATTGCCGCTGTTGGCTCATTATTGGCAATTGCACTTAAAATTAACTCATCTCTATTTTGTAAAATTTGGTGTGTGTTGCTGTAAAAAATACGACCGCTATCTTCATTGACAAGCATATCTTGCACTTGAGCATGATTAAAACCGTAATTTTTTAATTGCCAAAAAAGTAGGTGTGCCGCATTGGTGTAACCGAGTAGCTTGGTTTTATTTATACTTATGCCATGTGTATGCTCCTTCAACAGTGTCTCAAATGTTTTTTGATGTAATTCTTGTAATAAACTAGCATCATCATTAAGATGTTGTATGCTGTTTAAAATTTGTGTGTTGGCATTTGTATTGGCCTTATTTATTGTAGGAATAACATGGTGTCGGAGGTAATTCCTCAAATAATCGTCTTTTAAATTACTGCTATCGGTATTGAATTTTATTTGATGTGTTTGTACGTAGGTTTCTATTTGTTGTTTTGTAGCAAATAAAAGTGGTCTGATGATGTTTTCATTTTGCAAAGGAATGCCTGTAAGTCCTTGAATACCGCCGCTTCGGAGTAAATTGATAAAAAAGGTTTCGATATGATCATTGGCATGGTGGGCAGTAACTAACTTGGTAAAATGATGTTGGTTAATTAACGTATTGAAATAGTTGTAACGCAGCTCACGCGCGGCCATTTGGATTGATAATTTGTGTTGATTAGCATAATCTTGTGTTTCTACTTGTGTAGAAAAGCATTCGATTTGATGTGCCTTGCAGGTGCTAATAACCAGGGCCTCATCTGCATCGGCATCGGCTCCGCGTAATTTAAAATTTACATGAGCTACACTAAAATCATATCCAGCCTTTAAACAAAGATGCAACAAAACCATGCTGTCAACACCTCCGCTTACCGCTAGTAAAAGCTTGTCTGAAGTCTTTATCAGTTTTTTTTGTGCTATAAATTCTTGAAATTGTTGCAGCAGCATGTTACTTTAAATTTTCGCGACTAATCATTTTGGTCATTACCTTTTGAAAAGCTCTGTAAATAACCATTTCGGTAACAATACGCACATAACTTTTTTCGGGAAATGCCAATAGTTTTTTGTTTAAAGCGCCCTCGCTAATATCAACTTTGTAGAGCGCGCGAGCAAAGCGCTGTGCATTGCTTTGTAATAAGTTATGCAAATAAGGCTCAATACAATCGAACAATTGCTGGTATGCCGACTCGGGATTGCCTTCGAAAATAAGCAGGTCATCATCTATTCCAATATCTTTTTGCAATTGCTTAAAGGTTTCGGCAATAATGGCCAAGCGCTTTTCGTAAGGGGTTTGAAGGAGTATGGATTGGGTATCGTTACTAAGCACTTAGTTGTTGTTTTACTTTGTAAAGATATTGATATTTATTTTTATGAAAGCTACAATATTTCTGGGCAGTTAGAAAATAAAAAAAGGCCGTACTAATTAAAGTACAGCCTTAGTTGCAAATATTAAGTGCTTAATTATTGATAATTTCTTTGACAGTAATCATATCTACATAATTGTTAGCTACAGTTACTGATGTTGGCCCTCCCATTGTAGAATTGAAGGTGCTGAAATCAATATTTTGCGGGCTTGTAAACATTTCTAATACATCTGTTTTCATTTTTACTTTACTAACTGTTGTGTTTTTTACTGATAAGTTAGTTGGAAAACTTCTATTAACAGTGCGAATGGTGTTATTTGGCGCTTTAAAACCTCCTATATGAAAAGTTAAATCACTACTTGGCGCACTAGTAGAAGTGCCTTCCATTTTTACAAAGATGTAGCCAGAGTTCCATGTCCAAAACATATCATTTGTTGGGTCTAAAGCACCTGTTTGCGCTCCAGATACGTTTCTAGTGCTGTCTACTCCAATAACAAATTCCATAGCATTGTAATCCCCAACTGGAATGCTATCTAAAGTTAATGATTGAGATGAAACTGTAGCTTCGTTGATAAGGTAATAGCTGTTGTTATCAATAAATTTAGTGCCATCTGTTTTTGTTAACTTGATGTTTGAAATGTAGTAAATAAATTTAGTAACGTTAAAAGGATTACCCGCTGCATTGGTGTATGAACCTGTGTTTAACACAAGATCATTGGTACCTACCATATTGTCAAAATCGATATTGATAGTGCCTAGTTGACTAGCAGGAATGGGTGTAGGAGTAGGTGCAGGCGTTTCAGGTAAGTTTTCCTCTGTAACTGCCTCATCTTTTTTGCAGGCATTAAAACTAATAGTTGCTAAAATAATTGCGAATACTAGTGTTTTTTTTATCATTTTTTGTTTTCTTCTTTAGTAAGTAAATAGTTAAATTTAAAAATAGCGTGTTTAATTTGTATTAAACGAGCAAAGATAAGTCCGAACATTGCCATAAAGATAACAATAAAAATCTCAAAATTGCTTATAAAACTCATGAAATTTTGATTCATTTATTTATGTATTAAAATTGGTTGCGATGTAATACTTCCATTAATATTAACGTTCAATAAGTATTGACCGTTAGCGAGGTGTTTTATGTTTTCGGTAAATGTGGCATTGTCTTGCAACATACCTTCAAATATATTCATCACTTGCTTTCCGGTATGGTCGAAAAGTTTAATACTTGTTTGTGAAGCATTTTCATTATCAATGGTGATTTTTATAAATTCTTGGGCTGGATTGGGACTAACAGCTACTTTTATGTTGTTAAAGTTTAAATCTTTTACACTTAAAATTTCATCAATGCGCCATAAAACTACAGATCCATTACCTGTGCCAACTACAAAACGATTGTTATCTTGAGCAATAGAGATAGTAATTTGAGCACCTCTTACTGCATCATTAATAAGTTTTAGCTCAGTGCCCGAGGCAAAGTCGAAAATTCTAATGGTTTGGTCATCACTTACAGAAATGATGTATTGTTGATTTTGGGTGATGTCGATTTGATTAACAGCATCAGTGTGTTCGTGAATCATACCTGTCATATTACCATTGCTTACATTGAATTTATGAATCATATGATCATTTGCTCCTGTAACAATAGATAGATTATCGGGTGAAAATTTAATGGTATTGATTGCTGAATTGTGTGCACTAATAGTATTAACAAGAGCGCCAGAGGCTGCATTCCATATTTTAACTTTACCAGATTGATCTGCTGAGGCAATTAAATTTCCATTAGGAGAAAAGGTGACAGCTAAAACATTAGCAGTGTGACCTCCCAATGCCATCAACACATTTCCACTAGTTACATCATATACATACACACTGTCATTATCGCCACCAGTAACCACTTTCATATTATCAGGAGAAAAAGCCACACTGTAGGCGGCACCTGTTTCAGTATCAATATTGTATAAAAGTTGTGGGGTTGCGCCCATATAACTGTAAACAGAAAGAATACCTGTTTCCTCAATAAGAGCAAAGTACATTCCATTTGCCGAATAAGCTGCTCCCATGTAGCATTCCATGAGTGTATCGGAATTTTCGTAAAGCATATTTCCTGTGCTTGCTTCCCAAATTCTTACTCTTGCATCGGGGCACTCAGATCCTGAAACTATTTTTGTGCCATCGTTAGAAAAAGAAACACCCAAACAAGCCACACCATCTGGCTGAGCTTGACGCACCCAAACAGGTGTTTGCGCAAAGTTAAATTGAATAAATAATAAGCTTAATAATATAATTGATATTGTTTTTTTCATAAGATTAATTATTAGTGTTTTTATAATTTAAATTGTAATTGATACCTAAGGTAAACCTTAGGTTGTTTTTCATCTGAAAGCCATTTAATGCTTGGCTCAGCAATTGTTGATAATTGAAATAAATTGAAATTTTTTTCATAAAAAACTCTGCACCAAAATTGCCATATAAATTGCTGCCACCTGTATTGATTAATACATTGTTATTAATATTATCGGATATGGCATTTTCATATAAAGCACCTATGAAAGGCATAAATACTGATTTTTGCCCCCTTTTTTGATAAAAATAATTGGCTTGCGCATTCAATTGATTTCCTTTTTCAAATCCAGCCTTATTGGTAAAATTTTTTTTAAATGAAACATCTGTCTGCAAGCCTGCATTTTTATGTTTAAGTTGATAATTAACATTAGCTATCCAATCAAAAGAACCTGTTCCCAATTGTAGTTGAAGTAAATTTTCATCTGCTGGCAAATTATTAAGCATATCCTTGTAATAAGTGCCTAGTGGTAATTTTACACCAGTGCCAATTAACAGGCGATGCTTGTTTTTTACTTCTTCTTTTTTTGATGGAGAAATGATTTCATATTTTGCGACAACAAATGGATCGCCTATGCCCGTGTTTCTTGAAGTAGCCGCTGCTTTGCTTGAACTTAGCTGATAATCGGCCACAGGTAAATTTCCAGAAAGCATAATTTTTCGGGTTATAAAGAAGCGGTAATTTAGCTCATAATTGGTGAGCAATTGCTTCATTTGACCATGTTCGTGCGCTGAGCCATCGGAGTGGTTATGTGTAGACGCAGCTCCTTTAAAATAGCGTTGACGCAAGTTTAGGCCAATGTTACCATTGTAATCACTTGGCAGTATGCCTTGGTATGCAATGAGCATATCGCAGCCACATGCCAATAATAAATTTGGCAATGCGATGCACAGCACCAACAGTACTGTTTTTTTCATAAATAAATATTGTATAGGCACGCGTGGCCTAAAGTGAATTAATAAAAAGTAAAAAGTGGGTTAAACAATTTATTTTATTAATCTGGGGGGTAAAAAATACTGAGAAAGAAATTGCTTACTATTTTTTCTGAATAGGGAGTAAGATGTGTTTCGTGGATAGTATTGATAAGATAATGTAAAACAAAAGTTGTGGGACCAAACAATTGAAATTCTTTAACTTTTACCTGTAAATTGTTGTCTTTGGATTGATTTTTTTCTAATGATTTGATGTCTTTTACTAAAACGCAATTACCATAACATTGCATTGTTTTAGAGGCTTTATTTTCGCAATGCTCAAGCGCGTAATCTGCATTTGCCATATAATTAACCCACGCCCCAAACTGGCTTCCAAGCTGAAGCATAAAAGAGTAGGCGATGGTTATTGCTATGAGTTTTTTAAAAAGCATGCGCAAATGTAAGAAATTCTTACAATAATTATATGATATGTATCATAAATTAGAATTGGCTTTTGAATTGCGAAGTTTATTGTAAAAAAAAGCCTTTTATTTTATCTTGAATTGTTTGCGTTTTTTAATCATTGCTAATATTGAGATCGGGTCTAAAACCTCCTGTTCTGCAACTTTTTACTTTCTTTTCGATTTGATATTTTAAGCCTACTCTTAAACAAATAGTTTTGTTTGTGATTGCAATAAACTCTTGTTTTAGGGCCCTATTAATATCATGATCATAACCAGTTTCTACAAAAAATATCCAAGGACGTTTATATAAAAACTCCATACCAATACCTGCATACATGCTAAGGTGCATTTGTTTGAAACCCGCTATACCAGACTGTCCCATTAAATATTTAAATTTAGGTCCAATTAGAAAATAGGGTGTAACATCATATAATTCTTGCCTTAATTTTAAAAAGTTATTGAAACAGGCATAATCGGTTTTAATGGTATTATTTAGGAATTTACTTTTACTTCCTTCTTGAAAATATTGCACTTCGGTGATCATTCTAACATATTGGTGATTGATGTATTCTACAAACAAACTTCCACTAAATCCAAATAAAAAGTTTTGATTTTTATTATAGTTGATGGTGTCAATTTGCCAGCGCTGGTTACTCATGTTTGCACCTAAAGTGATTCCAACACCTTGAAAAAACTGGGCCTTTGCTTCATTTAAAATTACAAGCCAGAGCATGCAACTAATGAAAGTTATTTTAAAAGAACATTCATTTAATACCATATATTTCTTCAACAGTAGCGTTAATTTACAGATGACTTATTATTTTCCACCATTAGCAGCAGGGCTCGAAATAAGTTGCACAAATCCATGCAAACTTTCGGTGATATTGCCTTGAAGCTTAACAGCAGTGAAATTGCATATATAATAGTAAACTCCATCGGTACATGGTTGTTTACTTTGCTGATTGGTGCCATTCCAAAGGATTTCGGGATCATTGGTTGAAAAAACAAGATTTCCCCATCTGTTGAAAATTTGCATTTCAATACTTTGAATATACTTGTAAGGAAAAGGCCTAAATACATCATTAAAATCATCTCCATTAGGAGTAAATACATTAGGCAATAAGTAAGAAGGGCAATTGTCGGCACACACTGTATCGCTCGAAATGCTCTCATTTGCATTGCTGTCGAGTGAAGTTATATAATAGCAGCCTGCAATAGAAATACCATTGTTATTGTGCGTAAAATTAAGTACTCCAGCATCGTTAATGCTCGCTATTAAATTAAAATCTGCGCTATCGTTTGTGCTGAAGTATATTTTATACTGTAACACATCATCGGCGCAAGTGAGATTGGGATTGTTCCAATTTAGGGTATTGATAATTGAATCGCAGTTTGGAGTTATGGCGATAGTTGGTGCGCAAGGAGCTATATTATCATAAGGCATACCGCAAGCTTCTTGTGAAAAGTTCAATAATGGTTTTAGAATTCCTGGTTCAGAATAATGGCCTGCAGATTTAATTTTATAGCAATAATTAGTTCCATTGGTTAAATTACCATCGGTATAAGTAGAAATGGTTGAGGTGCCAATACTGTCGTAATTTAATGTAGCTGGATTTTGTCTGTAAACTGTAAATGAATCTTCCAACCAAGGCACGTTGGCAGTCCAATCAAGCGTTAAAGAATTATCACTAGGTACAACATCTAAATACACTGAAGATGCACAATGCGAACTTCCGATATATTTTCTGGGATTATCATTATAAAATTCGAGGCGATAGCTGTTTGAATTGTTGTAAGTATCAACGTTTACATGCTGATAAATAGTATCGGCATCATTGCCAGGTAAACTTACGTTACCAATAGAGTCTATAGCAGTTAAAGTATTACAATTTGAACCGTTGCTTCTGTATATAATATATTTATATGGGCCAGGAAAGGTGATGGTATCTAATTCACTTCTGCGTGCGGGTGACCAAATGACAGTATTTTTTCCTTGAATAGCTGTTGTATCAACTGTTACATGTGTAATAATTGGAACATCTTTTTTAAGTGTTGCACAATCCTCGTTTGAAGCATAGCTTTCGGCTCCATCTGCAAAATAAGCGCAAATCATATAACAGTAGTCAATTCCATGGATGAGCCCTTGCCCATTATTATTATCAACAAAAGTATTAATGCCACTTCCTGTTAATGTAGCAATTAATGCGTAGCCTGTAGAAGATGGTACACCAGTTTGGCACTGTGGCGGCACATAGCCCGAAGGCCCGCTTCTGCGATAGATTTTATAGCCAACAGCTTGTGTACAAATGGTTGGTATCCAATTTAAATTAATGGCTGTTCCTTGCGGATTAACGGTTAAATTGGTTGGAGGTGGAGCAACCACCGTGATTCTAATTGTATTAATATCAACTAAGGCTTGATCGTTGGTATTGGTTGGAATATCTTCAGCTCTAAAAGAAACTTGATAGGCCATATTTTTTACATTACTGCAGTCGGTTTGCCAATTAAAAGTGCCTGTTAATGGTGAATTACCAGTTAAACCTTGAGTAAATGTTGCTGGGTTTGGATTAAAATTAAATAAGGCTCCAGTTGCGGTAAGGACAATGTTATGATTGTCGGGATCAGTTGCTGTGACTGGAATATTGAGCAAGGTGCCAGCATCAACACAAATATCTTGCACATCGAGCACAGGTGGGTTATTTGTACAACTTCCATCCACCAATATTTGCATATCTCTTGTAATAGAGTCAATCGCCAAGCCATTTCTCCAGCTAATAATTAATATTACAAAATTAAACTCACCTTGCGGAGTTGGGCATTCCCAAATAAAATCGCCAGAAATTGGGTCTAGCGTTATTCCTGTTGGAATAGAGTACCCAACAATATTGTTGCCATTGGCACCTTTGCAAATACCGAGTGCATAAGAAAGGCTATCATTATCGGGATCAATAGCGTTTGGGTTGTGCACAAAACGTTTGCAAACACAGGCATTGTCGATAGGAGGATTGTATAAAATGGCACCGCTATTTGCGCCTAAAAAAGGACTTAGTGTAATGACTGTTTCTACATAAAAAGGCACATTTACAGAGCCTGGGATATTGTTGATTCCGTCATTTCTATTTTCGTCGGTCATAGAAACTGTAAAAACACCGCCACCAGCATAGGTATGCACACATTTGTAAATATTTTTTTTAATACCGCCTTGCCCACCTGTAGGGTTTAAAATGATTTCACCCATATTTGCTGGAAAAGGGCAAGTGCCGCTTGGGCCATTCACTCGATTGGCAACGCAACTATCACCATCGCCAAAAAATAAAGTTAACTGACAGCGGTCGGCTTGTATTTGCGGCCCTACGTTGGTATAGGTTGTAAGCGTAAACTCTAAAGTAAATGGACTAGCGCCTACTTGTGTATAGGTAATTTCTCCTGCTCTATTATGAGTAGCAAAAACTTGGCTGTATATTAACCAAAAGGAAAATGCAAATAATATTTTTAGTGCTTTCATGATAAAGTTAAAACAGTCATTGGCAAACCAGAGTTTAAATTTAAGGTTAAAATTATTATGTGATTGTTAAAGTTTACCACCTAAAACAAAACTTTTTCTTAAGCTATTGGTATTTCCTTTGGTGTCAAAATATTCAAAGAATAAAGTATAGACACCAATTGCGGCCTTCTCGTTGCTTTGTGTAATGCCATCCCAGCTAAACACTCCACTTGTGCCCAATAATTCACTCTCTATTATTTTAGCAATAAAACGTCCTCTTGCATCGTAAATAGAAGCATTGCCAACAAAGCCAGGCGATGAAAAAAGGTAGTTTATTATTAATACATCATTATAGCCATCATTATCAGGTGAGAATATTTCATTGGCAAAGCTAATCACATCTGTAGCTTGGCTATCATCAGTATATTGTGAGTTTTTGTAGCCAGGAGTGGCAAAGCCAACTTGTTCGGCAGCAGAGTGCCAATTGCTCAAATCGCTACTGCTTCTGTTCATACTTATTCTTTCTAAAGAAACACCTTTTTTATCTCTAATTAAAGGGTAATGCATATTTTCAGTATACATGAGCGCATCCAATATTGTATCGTTGTTTAAAATTAAGCCAAAACTACCATCAGCAACACTCATTGTAGGTAGCTTACTTACGTTTATAAAGTTCTTTTCGTTTGCGGTATAATATTGTTTTTTCACACTTTCAACACTTTGACTTAGCAAATAATATTCTTGTGGAAAAACCAAATAGCCTAAAGAGTCTATAATACTTGAGTTTGAAGGTGTTTGAGCAACTGTATCAACGTTGGCAATTTTTACTTCATTTAAACTCAGAACTTTAGTGCTTTTATTATAAAATTCTGCAAAATCATAACCATCGGTTTTAGGATTAAATAATAATTCATTTAAAATAATATCTCCTTTTGCAATTTTCTCAGGAATGGCAAACCTTCCTGTAATTGTTGTATTGATGATATTTCCAACACAGTCAGAAAGTGTTCCGTTGATTGTTAATGTGTATATAATTCCTTGTTGCAAAGGTGCTGGCAAGTTTAAACCTATTTTTTTAATATCGGGTAAATAAGGGATAATTAAGGAAGGATTTCCAATGCCATTATTGATAACATAACTGCTGGCATTATAAATTGAATTTGCCTTTAAGGGTTCAGAAAAATAGATCACAATATTTGTTTCATTTAAGTAGGCAATGCGCAGTATTTCTGGTGCTTTGATATCAGGATTTTGCGCATTTATACTGTTAATCTTTCCGGGCGTGCCGCCAGCAGCGTTTATGCTTGCACTCCAGTTATCAATGCCTGCACAAGGATTTAATGGGTCTTTTTGTTCTAAACTCCAACCTCCTAATACTTTATCAGCATTGCCATACCACTGATCAGAAAAAGAAACACTAGAAATGATTGTCCCTGTATTTGTAATCAATGTAATTGCTGTTCCGGTGTTGGTTAAGGAGCTGTAATTTTCTGAAACAAAACTGTTTCCGAAAATATCATCTTCGGCATTGCCAGTTTTTTGTAAGATGGTTAAGTAATCATTTGCTTGAATACTTGCGCAAGAAAAATTAGTATTGGAACTGCCTGTTTGTAAATTGAAGCCTAATAGGCTTAAAGGATATGCCGTTTTATTGTAAAGTTCAATATATTCAGTAGCGGGTAAACCAACAGCAGGCGCTTCATCTGCCATTATTTCATTAATAACTACATCGAATGGTTGTGCTTGGTAAAGAGAAAACTTTTGACTTGTGTTGGACGCTAAGGCATTGCCTGCACAATCCTTAACAGTGCCATTAACATTAAGCGTATATATGCTGCTGCTATTGAATGCACTGCTGTAAGTGAGTAAAACTTGATCGTATAACGGGCCAGCCAATTGAATTATATTTGGATTTCCAATGCCATTATCAACGGTATATGTTGAAGTATTTAGCAAAGTAGTGCTGTCTTGTGGCTCACTAAATTTAACTCTAAGCGTATTGTTCGACTCGATGCATAAAGCTTTAATTGATGGCGCCTTATTGTCTGGATTGTTTCCTGAAACACTATTTACAGCGCCCGGGGTGCCCCCTAAAGGGCTATTGGCTGCGGTCCAATTGCTTTTCCCACCACAAGGATTTAGCGCATCTATTTGTTCTAAACTATAGCCTCCATTAACTTTATTGCTGTTGCCATACCATGTATCGTTGTAATTAACAGCATGTATCACATTTCCTGAAGTGTCTGCTATTACCAATGTAGTGCCAGCATTAGTAATAGCAGTTGAAGATAAACCTGCAACAACAATTGTTTTCCCAAAATTTTGCAAACTTTGATAGGCGTTAGCAGCGCAAAGTATAACATATTCACCCGGATTAATAGATGCTGATGGTAAGGTTTTAAAACTACTGCCATACTTTAGTTGCCAACGCGCTAAATTAATTGGAAAAGCTGATCTGTTTAGTAATTCAACATATTCAAAATTTGGCAAACCAACAGTAGGATCTGGATCGGCCATTATTTCGTTTAATACAATATCAAATGCTTTTGCATTGTAGTTTGAAAAGTTAGCAGATAAAATTGCTGCACTGCTATTGCCTGCACAATCATTTAAAACAGCATTAAGCGTAACAGTATAAATCACATTCAATTGCATGGCGTTTGAAAAAGACAGCAAAACGCTGTTAGCAGGTGTTCCACTAAAGCTTATGGATGAAGGACTCCCTAAACCGGCATTCACACTAAATTGAGATGCATTTAAACTTAAAAAGTTAACGATTGGCTCTGTAAACTCAATTTCTAATTGATTGCTATTTACAATTCTTACACTCCCAAAATTAGGTGCTACTATATCGGCATTGGGGCCAAAAACGGAATTCTTTTTTCCCGGTGTGCCGCCATCAGCATTGTTTGATGCGGTCCAATTGGTGCCGGCTGCACATGGATTAGAAGGATCAATCATTTCTAATGACCAACCTCCGGCCGCCTTGCCAGCATCGTTATACCATTGATCGCTGTAGGTTACTTGGTGAATAATTTGGCCATTGTTATCTTTAATTTTAAGGCTTGTACCGGCATTTGTAATTGCAGTTGTGCTTAAACTGGGCACAGCAACCACATTGCCATAGATGCTTAAATCGGCTAATGCCGCAGTATTGGTGAGCACTAAAAAACTATCTGCTGGGATTGTTACATTTGGTAAATTTCTTATGGTAATACCGTGTTCAATTGTCCAACCATTGGTGCTGATATTGTATGCTGTTCGGTTATACAACTCAATATATTCAGCATCGGGCAGGCCCACTATAGGCGAAGGGTCAGCCATTATTTCATTGATTACTACATCAAATGGCGTTGGCAAAAAATAAATAAAATTGAAGCTGGCAGGAGTTAATATATTTCCCGAGCAATCGCTTAAATTACTACAAGAAATACTGTAATTAACTGCCACTTGCAGCGCATTGGATAAAGTTAAACTTACACAATTTCCATTTATGCTAATTGCTATTGGCAAACCAATTCCGTTATTAATATTGAAATTTGAATTGATTAATAATTGAGGATTAATGGCTTCGCTGAAGCAAATATTGAGCGTTGTTGCATTAGGTGTTTCGGTGCCAATAATTTGTGGCGGTGTATTGTCAGGCGTGCCATTGTAAACTGAATTTACTTGTCCTGGTGTTCCTCCAGAAGGATGATTGCTGGCTATCCAGTTTCCACCACCTGCACAATTACTGGCAATAGTAGGATTAATTAATTCTAATGACCAACCTCCTACAGCCTTTACTGCATCTTGGTACCAAGTATCTGCATAGCTAACACTATCAATAAAAACACCTAAGTCTGTTTTCAAGAAAAGTATGTCTGAAGCATTGTTTAACGAAGGCCATGAAGTTACACCTTTTACATTTCCAAAAGCTTGAAATAATGAGGTGTCAGCATTGGCGCAAAGTACAAGATACTGACCAGGCAAAATAGTACAGTTGCCGATGGTGCCATTGGTTGTTGGATCACTAATTTTCCAACCGTTTAAATTAAATGAATTTGATGAACGATTGTATATTTCTACAAATTCTGCATTGGGCAAACCAACCAGTGGCGTTTGATCTGTATAAATTTCATTAATGATAATATCTCTGAACTGCGCACTAGATGCAACAATATAACTAAAATTTACATTGCTATTTGGGGTAATTATATTTGCAGAAAGATCATCAACATTATTAACGGTTAAACTATAAGTTGTGTTATTTATCAAACTGTTTGTGAGCACTAAATGTACTAAAGCATAATTGGTTAAATCCCTTGTTGCGCTGGTAATATTAATGCCGTTATTGATATTGTAATTTGCAACATTTTGGCAAGTTGCGGTACTTACAAATTCGCTAAATAACACATCTACATTGTTATTATTTATGGCAGTAGCACTTATTAATTGCGGCGGTGTAGTATCTAAAACAATAGGACCTACAGCAATATCATCAAAAAAATGTTTTTGAAAAAAAGAGGCAGTTGATTGAATGATCGAAAAACCAAAAAAACCACTTGTTGTAACTGTAGCATCATTAATTGTGCCTTCTAAAGTATAACTATTTCCTGTGCCGCTCATGTCACGTGCTAATGACCAATCATTTGCAGCAGTTCTAATCACCTTTATTTTCACTGTATTGTTCGAAAAATTGGTGACTGCATCAAGGCCATCAATAATTTTGGTATTTAATCCAGCAACCCTTTTATACAAACAAATATCATCTTGCGTGCTTCCTATACGCACAAAATAGCCATTTAAACTAGCAGCTTGCAAATTTGCATTATCCGAAGTTAAAAACACATCAACATAATTTGCGCTAGAAGTATTAAATTGCAAATTGGCAAAAAACTCCCACTGGCAATTGTTAATGAGCGTATTTGGCGTTGATAAATAAAAACTACTGTTTGTGATTGTTTTGTTAGATCTCAGTTGATTGTTTGCAAGCACAGGAGCTACAACAAATACAGAATCATCTCCGGTCCACTGCGTACCTGTGGTAAAATCACCATCAGTAAAATTGTCTGAAACTTGCGCATTAGCGAGGCCGAACATTAAAAAAAACACTGCTGTAAAAATGAATTTCATACCTGCTATTGCTACTGATAGTAAGCGGTAAATATAAAAAATAGTTTTAAAATTAGTGCTATTCAACAATCATTTAACATAGCGGTGCTAACAAGGGGTTAATTTCTTAATTCAAAGTTTAACTTTGTTCATCTAAAATTGATTAAAATAGTTGAAATATTAGGCTAAACCGACTTGCTTTTTAATAGTGAGAAACCTATTTTTTCAAGTTAATATTTAGGCTATTTTTACAGCATGTAATTTAAACTTTAAACTTTATTAAATAAATTATTATTAATGAAAAGTGCAAGTAGCAATGAGTTAAAAGCAGCATTGCATAATTTGAGCCCAAAGGATATGATTCAAATTTGCCTGCGTATTTCCAAATACAAAAGAGAAAACAAAGAGTTGCTTACGTATTTACTTTATGAGGCCGATAATGAACTTGAGTACATTCAAAATATTAAAGCCGAAATTGATGAATTCTTTGAAAATTTAGTGGTATTAAATTTCAGTAATATGCTAAAAAAACTAAGGAAGGTGGTTCGATTAGCAAATAAATACATTAAATTTTCGGGAAGTAAAAATGTAGAAGTGGCAGTATTGATACATATTTGCCACAAAATAAAACCCTTTACAGATCAATCATCTAGCACTTCGCTCATTAATTTATATAATCGCCAAATCATTAAAATTGATAAGGCTTTACTTAAATTAGATGAAGATTTGCAATACGATTATAAAAATGAAATTGAAGCTATTCAAATATAAATAATATGACAATAAATCAAGCGCAGGAGGCCGTTGACGAATGGATTAAGACACACGGTGTACGCTACTTTAATGAACTTACCAACATGGCCATTTTAACAGAAGAAGTTGGTGAAGTAGCTCGAATTATTTCAAGAAAATATGGGGAACAATCGTTTAAAGAAAATGATCATAAAGACCTTGGGCAAGAGCTTGCTGATGTGTTATTTGTATTGATTTGCTTGGCCAATCAAACGGGCGTTGATTTACAAAAGCAATTAGAATTAAACATGGCTAAAAAAGCTGAACGCGATCATGATAGACATCACAACAATAACAAATTATAATTGCGTTTAAACAAATGATAATGGTATATTTTCTTGATTGTATCAATACATTTAATTGAGCTATGACTTTTACTTTAATCTATATCAGATATCTTCAAATAATAAGAGCACTGAAAGATGGTGGCATAGGGTCAATACTGCTTCCATTTGTGATTGCAGCGTTTTCTTTGGGCTCATTTATGGTCTATCAAAATTTAAATTACGGATTGCTTTTAGTTGCAGTGCTGCTGTTCTTTTGCCTTGGTTTACAAGTAAGCAGAAAAGATAAAAACTTTGCGCAATTACATTTAGAAAACTGGCATTGGCAAATGTATGCAGAGTATGTGCTACTTACATTGCCTTTTACAATAACAGCAATTTTTACAAGGTATTATTTTTACTTTCCAATGCTACTTGTGCTATTGTGGTTTGTCCCACTTTGGCAATTTAAACCCATACAAAAAACAAGCTTTAAAAATATTTCAACACTATTGCCTGCAGCTTATTTCTTTGAATGGATTAGTGGTTTTAGAAAGTCATTTTTAGGCCTTATTCCGCTTTATATAATTGCAATAGCCACTTGTTGGATAAGGTTTCTTCCTTTGCTTTTGTTGTGGTTTATGATAACAAACATCATCAATTTTTATAATGAATTTGAACCCATTCATATTTTAAAAGCAAATCACAACAATGCTAAAGATTTTTTAAACGAAAAATTAAAAAAGCAGGGTATTTATATCTGTTTGTTATTTGTTCCGGTGCTTATTTTAAACAGTATTTTCCATCCTGATTTTATAGAAATAAATTGCTTGTTTTTGGGTATTCAATTGGCCTTGCTTGCCTTTGCTATTTGCTTTAAATACAATAGCTATGTGCCACAGCAGAAAAATTCAGCTTCCAATATTACACTTGGCATAGTTTCTATGGCTTGCCTTATTCCGTTTTTACTTCCTTTGCCCATTCTTTTTAGCTTAGTTTATTATAAAAAAGCAGTGCAAAATTTAAACCTCTATTTTAATGATAAAGATTAACGAACTCAACGTATCATTTGATAATAACATGATTTTAAATAAACTCACTTTTGAGTTTGAAGAGCCTAAAATTATTGGGCTTGCAGGTTTAAATGGGGCCGGAAAAAGCACTTTTTTTAATGCCTTATCGGGCATCATAAAAACAACTAAAGGAAGTATCATTAAAGATCATAACAATATTGATTTTAATACCATTGCTTATTTAGAAACTAATAATTATTTTTATAGCAACATTACAGGGCAAGAGTATTTGAATATCTTTAAAAATAGCAATGAAGCGTTTCAGTTGGATGTATTACAAAACTATTTTAAACTGCCACTAAATGATTTAATTGAGACCTACTCCACCGGCATGAAAAAGAAGTTGGCTTTGCTAGGTATATTAAAGCAAGACAAACAAATATACCTTTTTGATGAACCATTTAATGGACTAGATTTAGAGAGCAATAAAATTTTAGAGTGGATTATTACAGCCTTATTTAATAAGGGAAAAACTATTTTTATTTCATCACATATTATAGATCCATTGTTGGCAATTTGCCATCAAATATGCTATTTAGAAGCAGGGCAATTTACCCAGTCGTTTCACAAAGATGAGTTTCATAAAGTGGAAGAGGCTATTTTTGGAAAGCTAAAACAGCAAGCACAGCAAGGCATACAAGCCGCTATATAAGTAACATGGATTATAGATTTATTACTTAAATAAAGTAATAAATCCTTTCCAGTTGCCCTTTTTGTTGTTTATATCAACTGCTTCTATCACGTAATAATATGTTCCTGCATTGCATTCACAATTCCATCTGTCGCTTACCGTAGAAGTTTCGTAAACACTTTTCCCCCAACGATTATAAACAATTAAGTGAAACTGCTTCAAATCTTCGCCACCTGCAAAAAACATATCGTTTAATCCATCTCCATCTGGTGTGATTACATTTCCTAGTTTTAAATTGCAATGTAACATGTTAATGCCAATGGTATCTGTATTCACGCAACCATTATTGTCTGTAACCTGTACCCAAAAAGTACCCGAAGAGTCGACCAAAATTTGCTGCGTACTTTCGCTTGTATTCCAATAGTATGAAATGAATGGCTGTGTTGTTTGCAAAACAAAAGGATTGTAATTGCATATAGTAGTATCACTTCCAAGAGAAACAGTAGGCAATGCATTAACAATAATATTTTGTGATGTTAATGCCCCTTTGCAACCAAAACTACTTTCCATATAAACAGAATAATTACCATAATTAGTAGTTGCTCCATTAATTGTGATGGTATCAGCATCGGCAGTATAATTTACTGGCCCGTTCCAATGTGCGCTATAAATGGTGGAGCTGTTGGTCCATAACAAAACATCATCACCCAAGCATGCTGGCAAATTATTGTAAATAGGCATTGCTGGAGGGGTGCCTTGTATATTAACATCAACGCTTGCTGTATCGCTTATACAACCATTTGCGGAAGCAATTATTTTGTAAACTACGGTGTCTGAAATATTAATATTGTTGAAAACAGTATCGCCAAAGGTGTAAAAGTTGGCGCCATTTGAACCTATCCAATGATAGGTGGTATTGGAATTGTCATTGCTGATGTGAAACAAAACAGTATCCCCCTGGCAAAGGTTAAAGGTGCTAGGAATGGAAGGTTTGTAAGTATAGTTTACGTTAATATTTATTTTTGAAGTGTCGTTAAAACATCCCACAATTCCTGCATGAAAAGTATAAATACCGCTCATGTTTGTATCTGCAACAGCAAACTGTAAAGCAGCTGATGATTGTATGAATGCATTTGGATACACCCAATATACACTATCGCAAAAGGAATAGGAGGGAATAACAGTAATACTTTGGCCATCACAAACTGTGAGTGCTGAATCTAATGATACCTGAGGCATATCATGAATAAATACATTAGCTTGAGCTGTATCGCTCCGGCATCCTAAGTAATCATAATAATAATAGTATGAGCCACTATCTGATAATTGAGTTACTGGTATATTGATACTTGAGCCAGGAGCTTCATTGCCGCTATTTCCTATATGATACCAGGTAACATTTGTATATATTGAATTAGCTGTAAGCGAAAGATTATCTCCCGTGCAAAGTGTTGTGTCTCCTGTAAAGCTTGGTGCAGGAGAACTAATATTTGAAACAGTAATATAGGCAGGAATTGATAAACAATTTCCTCTATCAACATTTAAAGTATATTGTCCAACTATAGAAGTAGAAGCAGTGCTGGTAGTTGCGGCATAACTATTAGGACCTGCCCAATAATATAAATAATTTGAAAGGTTGTCGGTAGTTAATGTAACAGTGCTAAAATTACACATCACAGTGTCGCCATAAATGTTAGGAGCATATGCTTCGGGGCTAATTGCTATATTGCCAGCAACCAATGAAGAGGGGCATACACCAGCTGCTTGCGCATATACAGTGAAAGCATTTAAAACATTATTAAGATGAATATTATTTCCTGTTCCAATCAATAGTGTGCCGGTAGGATTCGAAAACCAATTAATGGTAAAAGTACTATCGGCAAACAATAGCGCTGTTGCATTATAACATACAGTATCATTTGTTACTAAAGGAGCAGGATTAGTAATATTTACGGAAACATGTGTAGTAAGTGTATCGCTTTTGCAACCCATATACTCGTAAAAGAATTGATAGTTACCACTATCTGCCAATGCCACAGGAGAGAGGTTAACAGATGACCCGGTATTTAAAACATTATTGTTATCTATATAATTCCATACTCCGGGCACAGGAGCAAAACCAAATAAAACTTCATTGCCGCCTGTACATAGTGTAGAGTCGCCAATAAATATTGGAGTGGGTGCATTTATGTTTGAAATAGTGATAAACCTTGTCATAGAATTGCAGCCATTTCTTTTAACATGCAAACTATACACCCCAACCATGTTTGCGGTTATTTGTGAAGCATTTGATGAAAAACCATTAGGGCCATTCCAGTAGTAGCTGATATTTCCAATGGTGTCAGTAGTCAAATTTATTGGCTGAAAATTGCACATTGCCGAATCTCCATAAATGTTAGGTGGAGCCGTGTTTGGATTTAAGTATACATTCACAGGAATAATTGGGCTAGGACAAAATGGATCTTCCAGGGCTTGGGCATAAACTATCAAACTGCCAGTTACATTGTAAACTGTGTGCATTGATGAGGTATCAATAACATTTAAACCATTTGGGTCGGAGTACCAATGAACGGGGTAGGCAGAGTTAGCAGTTAATGTAATAGTGTCGCCATAACAAACTGTTGGGTTTGCAATTTGCAATGCTGGATATATAGGATGTATTACAACATGAACATCTTCAGAAGCAACCGAGCATCCTGTTGGTTCTATAGCAGTTACAAAATAATCTCCATCAGTAGTTGCAGTAATGGTTTGATTGGTTAAACCGTTGTTCCATATAAAGCTCACCCCAGGCGTGGCAGAAGCGGTTAATACTACACTTTGTCCATTACAGGTTTCTACAGTATCAGGTCCAAGAATTGATAAATTAATATTGGTATTTGAACCTCCAATGTTGATATTACAATAAGTAGTAATTCCGCAGGAAGTAGCCGAACAAGAATATATGCCGGGTTGTGTAACAATTTGTGTTGTTGAGTTTCCACTCAAAGGACTATTCCAAACAATTAAGGCATTATCGTTACAAATAACAGTTAGTTCTGCTGGATTATTAAAGCATACTATATTTGTTGGTGGATCAGCAACCAAGTAGGGTGTACTGTACTGTTTAACAATTTTAATTATTGATTGTACAGTACAACTGTCGGAATTCATAGCGAGGCAATAATATCCACCCGGTATAGTAGCATAGGCCACATTTCCTGTGTAGTTTGTCATCAATCCAACTGGGCCATACCAAGAATAAGAAATTGCATTTTGGAAAGTCATTGTTAACTTAACTGAATCACCCGGGCAGATGTAAGCATCTGAAGGATAGGCTATCAAGTTTGGACGAATGTAGTCAATAAACTTAATAGTGTCGGCACATACCTGGGCGTAACCCAAGGCATTTGTAGGCATGTAATAATATGCAATGTAGTCGCCATGAAAAGCAGGTACTGTAACTGTGGTGTTTACACTGTCTATAAGTCCATTCAAGTCCCATATAGTTGGTACAGTGCTATTGGCGGTTAAGGTGATGGTTTGTAATTCGCATGTTTGCAGCAATGACACATCTGGGGTAATAGTTACACCAGGATTAACATTTATGTAATGTGTTACGGTAACTTGATCGGTATCAGCACCACAAGGATTTGTTCTAATAAATTCCCACATGAACGTATAGATTCCTGATGTATTAGGGAAAATTTTAGATATAAAAGTAGCGCTATCGTTGTTAGGAATTAAGTGATAATTTTCAAAACCTCCCCACATCGATGAACCGTTTACATAGCAATTAACCGTAAGATTGGTATCACTTGTAATAACAGGAAGCCAATTAGATTCAGCAAGTTGATATTCATATGGACTTCCGGAACAAACATTTATAGTATATGGCTCAATTGAATAGCCATGAACTGCTGGAGGAAATGAGTCAATATATAGAATAATTTCACTTGAAGCGGAGCAGCCAAAGGGAGTGGTAATTATAGCTGTTACGGTATTTTCATTTGTAACCAAATAATTGCTCCCGCTGGCGCCATAACTTGGGAACCAAGTTAAAACATTTGGTGAAACAACTCCTGAGGCTGTAATCACGGTTGGCAGCAATACCGACGAGCAATAAGTAATAGGATTTGTAGGTAAAAGGCTATCTGTATTAAAACCAAGATTGTCAGTTATTAAAGGCGCTTGCGGAGTTTGACCTATATTAACCACAATTGTATCTTTATCAACGTAACAACCATCGACCGAAGAGGTGGTTAGCACCAATGTGCCTGATGTATTAATGGTTACAGATGAGCCGTTGTCAGCACTCGTGCCAATACTCCAAATGTTGGTATAATTCGGACTTACATAATCCTGTACTTTATGATTTACTTTAAAAGATGCACTATCGCAGGCGTTTACAGTATCGGGCAAACAAACCATTCTTTGGTCGTGCAGATATACGCCTCTATCAACAATGCAGGGTTTAAGACTCGGGCGCTGGCAATTACTGTTTTCATCTCTTAAATAAAAATCCATGGGTTCTCGTAAGGTATCTATAGCATTTGATATAAATCCATCACCATAGCCATGGCTCAATAAACTATCATATCTATTGTATTTATTATCATTACAGAAGGAATTGACATTGTAAATTGTAGATGAAAATGAACTAATATTTGCCAAATGGTTTGGGTAATACAATTCATCGATAAAGCTACCTGCAATAACTGGTTTGTTTTGATTGTTGCATATGAGCCCGTTGGCAAAATCATTTTCTTTACCACCTAGCTGCCGCTGCCAAATAGCATTTCCACTGTTTTCGAATTTAGCAACAAATAAATCTTGGTAGCCAATTGAATTAAAAACTCCTGTGCCATAAAATGAAGAGAATTCGGAGAACGAACATTTAAATTCGCCGAAAACAAAAAATGATAGATCATTTCCTGCCACAATTCTTTTGGCCGAAACACTTTTTGTACTTCCGTATGATTTACCAAACAAGTAGTTTAAATTGTTATCGAATTTGGCGATAAATATTTTTCTAGAAAATGGATTCACTAATTGATTAAGTGGTGAAGTATAGAACAAGAGATTGCCTGTGAAATCACCACAAATTAAGACTTCGCTATTGTTATTAACACAAATGGAGTTTGCTGCACTGCTGCTGCCGCTAAATCTGACCATGTTTAATTCATTTCCAGCACTATCCAATTTCATAACAAAACAAGTATTGAACACATTGTTGGGATATGTTTGCGTAAATTGAATGGTATCGGAAAACTGGCCTGTAACAAATACATTATTTATTGAGTCAACAGCTAATGCGGTGCCACGATCATCGTATTTTGCACTTCCTGTTTTTAACCATTTTACTGAACCGTAGGGAGATAGTTTTAATATAAAAATGTCGTATGTAAATTGGGTGCCAGAGGTATCTAATGCACTTGTAACCAACATTGAACCAAAGTGCGCATTGGCAATGTATTGACCTGTTAATATAGCATTGCCTGCATGGTCTGCAGTTATATCATACACTTCATCACCCTGTGGACCACCAACATTTTGTGCCCACAAAAAATTTCCTGCATTATCGTATTTACATATAAAAATATCGGCACTGCCATTGTCGGCAAATAGATTCAAACCAGGGCCAAATGAAATACTTCCAATAAAAGTACCTGTAACAAATATATTTCCTAATTTGTCTAATGAAATTGCTTTTCCTTTATCCTGATTTGGGCCACCAATTTTTTTGCTCCAAAGGATAGTTCCTGTTGGAGATGTTTTTGAAATAAAAACATCACTTGTATTTATTGGTGAAGTATTAGTTAACATAATACTTCCGAATTGTGCAATAGGAGAACTGAAATAACCAGTACTGTATATGTTTCCTATTGAATCACGCGCAATATCATTTATTTCATCCATTCCAGAACCTCCAACAACTTGTTTGAAAAAACTTTGAGATTTAGATAGTTGAGAAAGTAACAAAAAAACAAGGAAAATTTTGTAAGTTTTATTCATGCTGGCGGCTAAACTAATTTATAAGATGATCTTTTTAGCAAATATAAAATTTAAAGTATAATCTTCAACAGCACCAATGAAATTTAACATTAAGGATAAACGTCCCAATAGCAGCTATCAGGACTAACTGCTCATTTTTTGCATTTAAAGTTGCAGCGCACTTTAATTATTTTTGTGGAGAATACCGGATTCGAACCGGTCGCCTCTTGCCTGCCAGGCAAGCGCTCTAGCCAAATGAGCTAATCCCCCAATATTTCAATGAGCGCTGGCCATCTAAATGGCTAGACCCCTTATTTAATTTTTGGATTGCAAATATATATATTTTATACATGTAAAAATGGATTTGCATTTATTGTCTTAAAAAGTGTGATAATTCAAAAGCCAATTATTGATATCAACTAATTGGCTCATTTTTTATTCTATTTTCGCAGCATTATAAATTATTAAACATGAAAATTAATTGCTTCGCTGCTACCTTCTTTCTTTTATTTCCAATAGGCATTTTTGCTCAACCTAAGTTATTGGAAAAAGTAGAAAAAAATGAAAACCCATTTATAATTCCTTACGAAAAGTATGTGTTGAATAATGGGCTAACCATAATTATTCATGAAGATCATAGTGACCCAATTGTGCATACCGATGTAACCTACCATGTTGGAAGTGCACGTGAGGAAATTGGCCGCAGTGGCTTTGCACATTTTTATGAACATATGATGTTTCAAGGGAGTGATCATGTGGGCGATGAGCAACATTTTAAAATTGTTTCTGCTGCTGGTGGCACGCTCAATGGAACCACCAATACCGATAGAACCAATTACTTTGAAACTATGCCTTCGAATCAACTAGAAGTGGCTTTATGGTTAGAGTCGGACCGCATGGGCTTTTTGTTAGATGCTGTTACACAAAAGAAATTTGAAGTGCAAAGAAGTACAGTAAAAAATGAAAGAGGACAAAACTATGATAATAAACCTTATGGATTGGTGAATGAAAAAATAGGACAAGCAATGTATCCCTATGGCCATCCTTACAATTGGCCTACCATTGGTTATATAAGTGATTTAAACAATGCTACTTTAAAAGATTTGAAGCAGTTTTTTCTGCGCTGGTATGGTCCTAATAACGCCACCTTAACAATTGCCGGTGATATAAATACCGCAGATGTTTTGAAACTTTCCGAAAAATATTTTGGTAATATTCCCCAATGCCCCGCCATACCCGAGGTAGATAAAACAGCAATTAGTATTGAAAAAACAAGATACATTAGCTATGAAGACAATGTGCGTCAACCAATGATTTCCATTAATTTTCCAACGGTACCTCAAAACGATATTGATGAAATTGCCTTAGATGCTTTAGCTGAAATACTGAGCGGTAATAAAAATAGTGCTATTTATAAAAAGTTTGTTTACGATCAAAAAGCGCTGAATGCATATTGTTCGCATCCTACCCAAGAGTTAGCAGGAAGGTTTAATTTTACCGGTTTGCCAATGCCTGGTGTTACTTTAACCGAATTGGAATTGCTATTTAATGATGTTCTTAACGAATTAAAGATAAATGGCATCACGGATTTAGATGTGCAAGGTTTTAAAATGAAAACAGAAGCGAGCATACTAAATTCTTTAGCGAGTGTAAGCGGCAAAGCTGCTAGTTTAGCCAATGGACAGGTGTATACCAATAACCCAAACATATTGGCCAATTACTATGATAAGTTGAAAAATCTGAAAGCTACTGATGTAATGCGTGTTTTCGAGAAATATATCTACATGCAACCAGCTGTAATTTTAAGCGTATATCCAAAAGGGCAACCTACAGCAGTGGCAAACTCCAATAACTTTATTAATGATACTACAAAAGTTTATGAAAAAGCACTTAAAGCTCCTCAAAACAATCTTAAATATACAAAAGCAAAAGATGATTTCGATCGTTCGAAACAACCAACTGTAGGCCTTTCTCCAATGTTAAAGGTGCCTGATTATTGGACAAAAACGCTCGGCAATGAATTAAAGTTGATTGGTACTTATTCTGAAGAATTACCTTTAGTGAGTATTCAATTAGCAGTTGGTGCTGGTCATGTTTCTGATCCTATTGAAAAAGCAGGCATGGCTGCACTCACAGCCGAAATGTTTAAAGAGTCTACAATTAATAATGCTGGAGAGAAACTAAGTCAAGCATTAAGTGATTTGGGCAGTAGAATTGATGTGAATGCCAATGCTACAGAAATAGTATTTAACATTAATTCATTGGTTAAAAATCTTGACTCAACATTGGCTATCTTTAAGGAAATATTTTACACACCCATCATGGATCAAGATGAGTTTGGCAAAGTAAAAAACAAGTTATTGCAAAATATAGCCAATCAAAATATGCAGGCAAGCACAGTTGCCAGTAACGCTTACAATAAATTTATATATGGAAGCAATCATATATTTTCTAGCCCAATTATTGGTACAAGTGAGAGTGTTGATAGGGTTACGATTGAGGATGTAAGAAGATATTTTGAAGACAATTTCTCGCCAAATAATAGTACATTGGTTGTGGTTGGTCAAATTAAAATGGATGAAGTACTTCAAAAACTAAATTTTTTAAATGATTGGAAAAATAAAAAATTGAAATCGCCAATAGAAGCAACTATTCCGAATATTGAGAAAAGTAAAATATATTTTATACATAAGGAAAAAGCGCCACAGAGCGAAATAAGAATAGGTTATGTGGCCATGCCTTTTGATGTTTATGGTGATTTTTACAATTGCCAATTGATGAATTTTATTTTAGGAGGAACTTTTAACAGCCGAATTAATTTAAATTTAAGAGAAGATAAAGGATATACTTATGGTGCTCGTTCCTCGTTCAATGGCTCTAAATATAAAGGTCCATTTACTATTTCGGCGGGTGTTAGGGCCAGCGCTACCGACAGCAGTATTGTTGAGATAATGAAAGAGATAAAAAATTATAAAAAGAGTGGCATCACTGATGAAGAGTTAGCCTATACCAAAAATTCTATTGGCTTGTCGGAAGCATTAAAATATGAAACAAACGGTCAAAAAGCGGGCTTTTTAAAACGAATTGTTGAATATAACCTTGATAAAGATTATTTAGAGAAGCAAAAGAACATATTAAAATCATCAAGTAAGTCAACGATAAACGCTACAGCAAATAAATATTTAATGGATGATAAAATGGCCATTGTTGTAGTTGGCAATAGGGAAACAGTGCTTGAGCCACTTAAAAAATTAGGTTATGATATTGATGAGTTTAATGCAGGGGGAAAATTTGTAATTACACATGTTGCTAAATAATATAGTATTAAGAGGGTATTCATATTAAATACCTTTGTTTAAACCAAATAACGCGTAAGAAAATACGAAATCGCCAAAGCAACTTACAATTGAATTCATTGCTCCAAGACGCCAATAAAGCTAAGGGCTATTAGTTCGTTATGCTGCATGCCAGTATAAAATTTACAGTTCAGCGCGCTACTTTAGGTCATTGCTCTCCTGCTTGCTGCTGATAAATACCGATGTGAATTAACACAGATTATACAAAATAAATAGTCTAATTTATTCTTTATTACTTTCGTCATTTAAACTTAATTAAAAATAATTTTGCATGGAACACAAAAATGCATTTAAGCCTTTATTAATATTTTTTATTGCGGCAGCAATTTTAGCACCATGGTCTAAAGCATTGGCTCAAAAAACAGCCTCAGAATTCATGGAAGTTGGCATTAAAAATTATAAAGAAAAAAAATATGCAAAAGCCTTAGAGGCATTTACAAAAACGATTGAATTAGATTCAAACAAAAGCAAAACAGATATATATATTTACAGAGGCATAGTGCATGATGCCATGAATAATTTTGGCTTGGCTATTGCAGATTTTAATATGGCTCAAACCATTGATAGTAATGATGTTTTTTTGTATGTTGAACGCGCAAAAACATTTTACAATATACGCAATCATGAAGCTGCTTGTAAAGATTTCTTAAAAGTTACAGTATTGAATCCAAACAGCAAGGATGCTGAGGAGGCTTGGCGCTTTTTAGGTAAAATTAAACAAAGTATAAAAGATTATAAAAATGCTGTTAACTATTATACCAGGGTTTTAAGGTTTGCACCCAAAGACTATGAAGTACTTTTTAAACGTGGTGAGTGTAAATTCTTTTTGAATGACTACAAAGGAGCTATCAAAGATTTTGATTTATGTATCGATATCAGCAATGAATATCAATTTGCATTTGCTTTAAGAGGTGAAGCAAAACTTAAAATTGAGGATAAGGAAGGCGCCTGTAAAGATTTGAATAAGGCCTATAAATTAGGAGTTATGGATATTTTGGGTTTAATCAATGAAAATTGTAAAAAGTAGTAATCGTTCCTAAATTATTTGAACAGCCTTTTCAAGCATTTTACTGCATTTTAAGCTTCGTAAATTGTTATTTGAAATAAGCCTAATTCAAGAAAATAAAATTAATTTCGCGCTTGTAATAATAGCAATAGCGCCATGAATTTTAAATTTACCCTTAGATTACTTTTAATAACCGCCTTTTCAACCTTTGTATTATCTTTCGCAAAGGCACAAAGTATTACCATTACTCAGCCCAACGGAGGTGAAATTTTATATGCCTGCCAACAATACAATGTACAGTGGACACAAACTGGAAGCCCTTCAAACTATTGGAATATAGATTATTCTTTAGATGGTGGTACCATTTGGACCTCAGTTGCTAGTAATTTCTTGTCTACCAATGGCAGTTTTTTATGGACTGTGCCAAATGTGCAATCGAACACCGTATTGATGCGTGTTTTTGATGCGCAAAACACCAGTATTGTTGATCAGAGTAACGCCAATTTTACCATTAATATTCCGCTTATACTAACATCACCCAATGGTGGTGAAGTTTGGCAGGGAAATACAATTCATACTATTACTTGGAACGCACAAGGAACTTCCAACACCTATAACATTGCCTACTCTGTAAATTCAGGAACAACATGGATAAACATAGTAACCAATTATGCCAACGTTACCGGCAGTTATGCTTGGACTATTCCCGCGATGGCGCAAACCACAACATGTATGGTGAGAATACAAGACTATGTTACCAATTGTAAGCAAGATATTTCTAATACAGTTTTTACAATAACACCTCCAACACCAATTGCTACTTCCCCTAATGGTGGTGAAACTTTTCAAGTACAATGTGTAAATCCTATCACGTGGAATGCTAGTACTTTCTTTTCTACCGTAAGATTAGATTACTCTTTAGATAATGGAATAACTTGGATAAACATTACTACCAGCACTACTAACGATGGATCACAAAACTGGACTATTCCTGCCACAGCCAACAGCACCCAATGCAAAATTAAAATAAGCAACACAGCCGATTTAAATATTTTTGATGTAAGTGATGCCACATTTACTATTGCAACTCCTATTACGGTGACCGCTCCTAATGGTGGCGAAAACTGGATTGGATGTGCTACTGTGCCTATTACGTTTAGCAAATCAACTTGTATTACCTATTTCAATATCTATTACTCAACTAACAATGGATCAACATGGACTACTATTACTTCTTTCTTAAGCAGTAATGGTTTATCATCTCAAACTTATAATTGGCAAGTGCCTAATGGTATAACTAGTAGTCAGGCTTTAATTAAAGTAGAGGATTATAGCTATAGCGCAAATAATTTTGATGTGAGTAATGCGGTGTTTAATATCAACCCTAGTAATGATATTACCGTAACTTCTCCAAATGGTGGACAGGTATGGCAAGGTTTATCTACTCAAGCTATTACTTGGACTAATTTACCATCGGCTTCGGGGCAGTATATCTTGCAATACTCTTTAAATAATGGAACAAATTGGACTACTATTGCAAGCAATGTTACTGGAAACTCTTACAACTGGAATGTGCCTAACTCTCCTAGCACTAACTGTTTAATTAAAGTAATCGATTTTGTAAATATATGTAAGTTTGATGTGAGCAATGCGGTGTTTACAAT
>CAMBZU010000017.1 GCA_945872355.1 Chitinophaga pinensis | reverse complement strand
AATATCCATCACATTTTTTCCCGCTTCATACTCTTTTAGGGCTTTTAAAATTTGTGCCTCGCTAAATTTTTGCTTTTTCATTCTGTTTTTTAGTTTAAAGTTAATAATTTTCTAATTTTAAACTGTCCAAATTTTGGGGAGGGTTACGATACAACCAAAGCCTTGGTTGAATCAATTGATTTGCCCAAAATAAAATTGTTACTTTTTTATTAATTCACTAATAATAGTTAATAACATATTAGCTAAACCTGCAATTGTGTAACCCTGCGCCTTACTTTTAGGTTTGAATAAATTAAAAATAACCTCATGTTGCGCAATATATTTCAGTTTATAAAAATTACCTGTTTATTTACTTTCACTTTGTTTTTGTTTAACGGCAGTAGCAACATCAATACATCTGAAAAAGCCATTAATAATGAGGCTAAGCTGAAGGATGTAAGGCGCAATAGCAGTTTTGTTTATTGCCACGAATTACAAGCTGAAAGACTTGATACGGTTGCCAGAACAATTTTTTGGAGAAAACTGATGAACACCTCGAAAGACACTTTTGTATTTTATGCTTCGCCTGAAAAAGTTATACTTGGCACGCTGCCTGCCTCAACTTATGAGCAATACAGCGATATACAAAAAGATAATTTTAAAGATAGTTTAAGAGTTAGCCAAGGATTTACTTGCGATAAGCGCGTGATGTATGCCATGGGGCGCAACCATTTTTACAATGTAAGTAGCGTAGTTTCTGATATTGAAAAAAGCAATGTGATTTTTAAAAAACAAGGCGTTGATCCTTTTTATGCTCAAGCTATTTTATTGATTGAAAGCCCGGGTAAATTGGCTAAATCAACGGTTGGTGCTTATGGTCCTTTTCAATTAATGAAAAGTGTTGGTTTAAAATATGGTTTAAAAATTAATGGAAAAGTTGATGAAAGAGGCAATTTAGAAAAAAGCGCTGTGGCTGCCTGCAAACTTATTTCGAGCATTTGTGTGCCCTATACCAACAGAATTTTAGAAAAATACAATATTGCTTATTGTGAAACTGATTTGTGGTACAGACTGCTTGTATTGCACGTATACCACGCTGGCGCTGGAAATGTGGCTAAAGCGCTAAATGTAATGCAACCCGAAGTAGGCAATATGGCCATGATTATGCAATTATGGAATACCAATGCTGGTGGTTTTCAGAACTGTTCGCAAAACTATTCACAAGTGGCCATTGCTTCACTTTTTGAGCTAGAAAGTTACCTCGCAAAAATGCAGGAAAATGAACTCGCTGCGCATTGATTTTGTTTTTGTTTTTGTTTTCAGCTTCAGTTAAAATTAATTTCATTGCCTATTTTGATTGCTTTTTATTGAGTTAAAACATCTCAATAGGCATTAGCTTGCATGGTTTTACCATTGTGAATAAATTAAGGATGGCAAAAAAAATAAATTGCAGGCAACATTAATTATCTTTTTGGTATCTTTAAGCTAATGAATGAGCAATTACTATGGCGATGTAATTAATGACTGAGGCTGAAATAATATACAATTGTCAAAAACAACAGGCAGCAAGCCAAAAGCTGCTGTATGATACCTATGCAGGAAAAATGCTGTCGGTATGCATGCGTTATATCAATGACAAGGCCGAGGCTGAAGATGTTTTACAAGAAGGTTTTATAAAGATTTTTGCAAATATCATTCATTTTAGAAACGAAGGTTCTTTTGAAGGTTGGATGCGCAGAATATTTGTGAATACGGCTTTATCGGCCTTAAGGGTAAAGCAATTGAAATTTTCTGACACCAATGATCATCATCAAAATCATTCGCAAGTTGCGCCAAGTGTGTTAGCTAAAATAGGGGCGCAAGAAATAGTTGAAATGATTAGCACTTTACCAAAAGGTTACCGTGTTGTTTTTAACTTGTTTGCTATTGAAGGATATAGCCACAAGGAAATTGCAGAAATGCTAAATATTACTGAAAGCACTTCGAGAACACAGTTTTTAAAAGCAAGAAATGCATTAAAAGAAAAATTTATTAGTAAGCAAATAATGAAAGTTACCCATGAATAACGGAGAAAATAATTTTGAAGAATTTCTAAGATCTAAATTAGAAGATCATACCATAGAGGTAAGTGATTCGGTTTGGGCTGGTATAGAAAAGAAACGCAAAAAGCGCGAAGTTTTTATATGGTTCAAACATTGCTTTAATTTATTTATAGCATTAGATATTTTTATTTTTTGTGGCCTTACAGCATTTAGCATGTTGAAAAAAAATGAAGTTCAAGCTGCTCATCAATTGCATGCTATTTTTAAAAACAAGCATGTTGAAACACCTTATAAAAAGATTGCTGTTAATGATGATGAAGCGCTAAAGCAAACTAAAAATAATGAAATAAAAAAGAATCAAAAAATAAATAATGATGCGATAATTAACTCAGCAAATAGTTTTGCTAAACAAAAACAAGCAAGCATTTTTGCATTAAAATCAGCTGTTGCAGAAACTAAAGTAAATACAGCTGTAACAACAAAAACAAGGGCCGAAGAAAACAATGGAACTATCTACCCCATTCATGAAAATACAACAAACAAAGCAACAGAAAAACCATTGTTTGCCTTTGCAAGCATTAAGCCACATGATGTAAATGCCATTTTATTTGATTTAAATAATGACATTCAAATTAATGATCGCATGGAAAACCCTGTATTTTTAACTGCAACTCTTGTATTATCTAAATCGAAAAAAGTTTTAAAAGCTGAACAAAAAGCTTTGGCCAAAGCACAAAAAGAAAGCGACAAGCAAATTGAAAATAACATTGTAAAAGTTGAAAATAGTAATCAAAAGAATAATACAACGCAAGAAAATACAGGGCAAAGCGCAGCATCCATTGAAGCAACTGCTATGAATAGTGAAGCAACACCTATCGCTTTTGACACTGTTTATGGCCAAAAGAAATTTAAAGGTTATATTGCTTTTGATGCGCTTCTATCTCCTGAATTTGCCGGGAGGCGCTTAAAAGGAACAAATGAACAAGCTCTAAATTACATTTCAAGAAGAGATAGTGCTGAAAGTTTGCGTTTGGCTTATAGCGCGCTAATGCGGATTAATTTATTTGTAACTAAAAATATTTTTATTCATACAGGTATTAGTTTTTCTCAACGCCAAGAAAAGTTCTCTATAGCCTATAAATGGCAAAGCCATGAAGACTATATAGACTCGACAAAGTTTGTAACATACATTGATCCTTTTGAAGGAAATATTATTTATAAAACTTACGATACCCTTGATTATGTTACAACACATAAAGATACCATTACGCATGATGTGCGCATGACTTTTATAGCTATTCCTGCCATGATTGGTTACAAGTGGCTGGGCAAACGCAGCGGTATTGCGCTGCAAGCTGGTGTGATTTACAATTTATTATTTAAGCAAAAAGGCACAGTTGCCAATTATAATTATGCTGCAAATGATGTAAGTAATAACAATCAAAATCCATTTAAAAAGCGCGCAGGTTTGAGTTTGTCGGCTGGCATTTCAACAAATTACAGATTGAATGATAAACTTGATTTATTAATAGAACCACACAGCAGCTATATTCTAAAATCAATTACAAATGCTGATTATCCTGTGCAACAAAAGTTATTTACCTATGGTTTAAATATAGGCCTTAGACTAAAATTATAAGCAATGAAAACTACAATTACCTTAATTTATAGTGCCTTTTTATTTCAATGTTTTATTGCCAAAGCACAGTGGGAAGTTCAAAATATTGATCCAAATAATATTAGTGCGCCAATAGAAGCCGATGGTTTTTTATTTAATAATATTAACACCAATGCGCATTTTGAAGTGCCCAAATTTTCGGGTAAAAATTGTATTTATGCCTCTAATCTTTGGATGGGAGGTTTAGATCAAAATGGCATTTTACACTTAGCTGCACAAACCTATAAACAAAGTGGAACAGATTATTGGCCGGCCCCATTAACCAGCAATGGCGTAACATTACCACCAAGCACTTGGAATAAAATTTGGCATATTGACCGCAGTGCAATTAACAACCATATTGCAAATTATAACACACAAGGCTACCAGTTACCACAAGATATTATCGATTGGCCGGGAAGTTCTTTTAATGGCGTAAGTCAAATTTTTGCCCCTTTTGTAGATATAAATAACAATGGCATTTATGACCCTGCTTATGGAGATTATCCCAATGTTTTAGGAGATGAGGCCATCTATGTAATGTATAATGATAAATACGCTGCACATGGCGAAAGTGGTGCAATACCTATAGAAGCAGAAGTTTATAGCACTGTATATGCTTATAATTCAACCGGTAGTAATATTATTGACCATACAGTTTTTGTTAGGCATAGAATAAGAAATAGATCGCAATTAAATACCTATAGCAATTTTTATGTTGGCATTTGGAATGACTTTGAAATTGGCGACTATGTTGATGATTTTATTGGCACTGATATCAATAGAAATATGGTTTATGGATATAACGCCACTGACAGTGATGCAATATACGGTTTGAATCCACCAGCAATTGGGATGAAAATATTAAATCAACCATTGCATAATGCGATGTTTTATAATAACGCAGGTGCTTCTTTTTATGGAAATAATCCAAGCAGTGCAAATCATTACTATAATTATTTAAGGTCGGTTTGGAAAGATGATACGCCACTTAATTTTGGATTAGACGGTTATCAAACTGGTTTGGGAAATACCAATTTTTGCTTTAGCGGTGTTACCGATCCCAATTTTACACAAAACTGGGTAGCAACAACGCCCATCGATTATCGCATAATTGCAAGTGCAGGTCCTTTTACAATTGCACCTAACGGTTATATTACTATTGATGTAGCCTATATTTATGCCAGAGGCAGCAGCACAAATGGTTTGCCTGAATTAGGCATTGCGGCTGATGTTGTTCAAAATTTTTACCAAAGTACTGTGAATGCTTTAACTGAAAATGACTTCTCCGAAAGCTTTAAAATTTACCCTTCACCCGCTGATGATTTTATTTATGTAACACACAACATCAACCTAAAAAGCTGCGCTGTGATTCAAGTTACTGATATTACTGGAAAGCTTGTGTTGGAGGAAAAAAGCGCATTAAATACAATTCAAAAAATTGATGTTTCCAATTTAAATGCGGGCATTTACTTTATTCGTACAAATGCTTTAAATGGAAACATTCCGCAGAAGTTTATAAAAAATTGAGTTCAAATTTGAAGCTCAAATTCAATAAAAAAAACTGTAGTTTATTCTTTTGTTTTTAATTTCTCGAAGCGCTTTACTGATACACCATCAACAGCTACCATTTCTATAAACATGGTGGCCGGGCGCACCCAAATAGAATTATTGCCAAATTGCGTTGTATAGAGTGCTTTATAAACTACCATTTCTTCTAAAGATTCGCTATGGTTTGCCATAAACATTACTTCATACAAATTGCCTTTGTAATGTTTGTATATTCCGGGTTCTATCATTTCAGTTTTCTATTTCTATTTTATCTCCTATCCTAATTAGGCCTTCGTTTTTTGCAATCACATTTTGGCCAAAGTTAATTTTATTTTTTTGAGTCCTATATGTTGCTAATGTTTTTAGTGGTTCTTTGGCACTTATTGCAGTATCTTGATCAATGCCAGGCACCTGACATCTGGCGCAAGCTTTTACGCCTAATAATTGCACTTGTTCAATTTTAAAATTATACCAAGCATCTTCTTGATGCGCTTGACCTCCTGTAAAAACAATGTTAGGCCTAAACCTGTTGATGTTGATACTTATATTTAATTTACTATTTAATAAATTTAAAGATGCCTGCCCAATAATTAAAATAGGATAACCATCAGCAAAACTCACCGAATAATCATCTTGCACAACATCTTTATCAACCAAACGAAAGGTTGTTTCGGGCATGTAAACCAACCTACAACTTGTGGATAGATGTTGGCTAAAAAATTCATTTATCTGCGCATTGGCAATAAGTGCTGTAACTTCATCATCCCAAATTTTCACCTGTATTGATTGGCCTTTATCGAGGTAAAATGGAATTATTAAACTGCTATGCTGGTATGATATTTTAAAACCAGTATTGCACATATCTAGTTTAAACAAACATAAAATTGCAAAACTGCGTTGCGAAATAAATTGATTATTTTCATCAACAAGCATCCATCGTCTATCAAATTGCAAACCTCTTTGTGTAACAAAAGATGCATCAATAGCAATGCCTGCCATGCCTTTAACAGGATAAATAAACAGTTGAGAAATGGTATAATTTTGATCCATTAATATGCACCAATAGATAATAATACAAGCGTACAAGCTACGGTTGCTTCAATCCCATTTTGTTCGGCCAATTGCGTTAAAATTGGATTTTCAGTACCCGGATTAAATATAATACGTTTAGGTTTTAAAGCTAAAATATAATCGTAATAAGGCTCTTGGTTTTTAGGATTGATATATAAAGTAACTGTATCAATCGCTTCAAATTTTGGCGTACCTGTTTGAATTATTTCACCTTCAATTTCACCAGCTTTATTGCCCAACATCACCACCGTGTGTCCATAACGAATTAAACTATGAAACGCTTTATTAGCATACCTTTCAGGATTTTCGCTTGCGCCAATAATTAAAGTTTTTTTATTACTCAACATAATTTAAATCTTTGTGAAATGTTTCTTCCATTTTATAAAGCGCTATAAAGGCCAAGGCAAAAGTTAGCATTCCAATAGCAACTGCTGCGTTAATTGCGCTCAGATAATTTTCAAGGTATCGAAATCCTAGTGTTAAAAAAATGACAGAACCTCTTACAAAATTAGGTGCGGTAGTGGTTACGGTAGCCCTTATGTTAGTGCCAAATAATTCGGCTGCAGTACTCATAAATACAGCCCAGTAGCCAGTTGCAACACCTACAAAAGTGATTGTGGCATAAAACATAAATGCTGATTTTATAGCCAAAGTAAAATAGCAAGCCACACTAATAATTGTGAGAACCAAAAACAAGGTCAATACCTTCTTTCTGCTTTTTAATAATTGACTCAGCATGCCACTTAAAAAATCACCCACAGTAATGCCTATATAAGCAAACATAATTGCCTTCCCTGGATCTGGGGTGAAGGCAGTTACCCCTAATGATTTCATCATTTCTGGCGAAAAAGTAATTAATATACCCATTACATACCACACCGGAACGGCAATTAAGATAATACCTATGTATTTTACTAAATTTGTTTTTGATTGTAAAAGCACCAATAAATTTCCTTTTTGCACTTTCGATGCTTTCACAGATTTGAACATTCCCGATTCAAAAACACCTATACGCATGATCAGTAAAACCAATCCCATGGCACCTCCTAAGAAAAAGGAATAACGCCAATTGGTAATTACATCGCCCATAAAACCTGCCACCACTGCACCAAATACACCAACGGTAGCAACAATCATTGTTCCTATACCTCTTTTTTCTTTACTCATAGTTTCACTTACCAAAGTAATGCCAGCGCCTAATTCACCCGCCAATCCAAAACCAGATATAAAACGCAAAAAAGCATATTGTTCAACATTTTGAACAAAACCATTCGCAATATTTGCAATTGAATACATTAAAATAGAGCCAAATAAAACGGATAATCTTCCTTTTTTATCGCCATAAATTCCCCATACAATGCCACCTACCAACATCCCTCCCATTTGCCAATTTAGGAGTTGCATACCTACATTTTTAATTTCTTCTTCTGAAGCTGCCGCGCCTAATATTTCTTTTAAACTATCAATTCGCTCTACACTAAAAAGCACTAAATCATATATATCTACAAAATAGCCCAGTGCTGCAATAAGCACTAGTAAATTTGTGTTCTTAGCTGTATTTTCTGACATCGCTTTTGGTTAAATTCATTAGTATAAATTCTTTTTGATAATTTCTTTTTGATACGCATCTTGGTTAAGCTCAGCTATGCGGTCTTCAATCATTTGTTTGAATGTGAATTGTGTTTTAAAATACTTCAACATATCAATGGCTGGATTTGCCAAACGACTATTCGGATTGAACATGGCATCAAAACAATTATCCATAAAATAAGCATCAAAATAATTAAACTTTTTGAGCACAGCCATTGCATTAATTCTTGTTTGAAATTCGTAAGAATTGGAGGTGTAATTTACCAATTTATTAAAAAGCTCTTGATTGCCTGCTTGGCCCAAACTTATTTCAATCCATTTCAATTCAACATTTCTATTTCTAACTCCTATGATACCCTTAGTTGCTTCTAAATATTGCTTTGTTTTATCGGGGAATTGATTACATAATTTTTCTAAAGAAGATGCAACAATATCATAAGAACTATCTTGTAAAAAAGTTTCATAGTTAGTTTTAAATGCTACAGGAATGATAGGCATTTTAGCGATTAACCCTTTTTTAACATCCGCACTTTTATCGGCAAAAGCAAGTTTAATTATTTCTTTTGAATTTGCATTTTCATCATACAACAATTGAGAAATAATTTCCGATTTAATGCCATGAAATTGCTCTAAACGATATTGTTTAATTAACGCCTCTCTTTTAGAAGCTATATCTACATTTCTCAACAAGACCCAAGCGTCATAACGATCAATCATACAAGGGGCTTTTTGAGCTTGACTTAACAGCATATCAATAGATTTTTCGAAAGCAATTTTCTTTGGAATTTGTGCATTTGGATCAAACAAAACATAATCAACTTCCTTCTTTTCAATATTAGAAATTACAATGTCTTGAAAGTAATTTTCTATCCATTTTTTTTCTGATTTTACACTTCCATCTTTATAATGAATTTCAAAAACAAGAGGCATTTTAAACAAACTATTATAGTCGTTAATTTCTTGTGTTTGTGCCACTGTAAAATGATGTTCTTGTTCTCCATTTGTATTGATGGCATTAAAAAAAGCGACCTTGTATTCAGGCTCGCCAGCTTTGTAAATCCACTCTTCCCAAAACCAGCCTAATGACATACCTAATGCTTCTTCAAAGGTAATTAATAAATCATGTGAATCAACATTTTTAAAGCCATGCTTTAATAAATAATATTTGATGGCTTTGTTATATTCTTCTCTTCCTGTAATGTATTTAAGTGTATTAAGTACAATGGCACCTTTAGGATAAAAACGAGTGCTGCCGCCTTTGCTAGAGGCCACAGGATATAAATCTTTACTATCGGCATCTAATGCAGCATTTTGCGAATTTCTTCGGGCCCAATCGAAATGATCTTGACCAAATACTTCTTTTTCTGCTTGCATATTATAGTATGTTGCAAAACTTTCTTGCAACCAATGGTGAGGTTCGCATTTTGCAGTTACCATATCACCAAACCATTGATGCGCCATTTCATGCGCATTAACGCCTACATAATTCCTGTCATTAAAACTTCTTTTATCAGCACAAAAGAAATCACCATAAACAGTTGCAGTAGTATTTTCCATGGCACCATACATAAAATCTTGTACTGGTATTTGCGAATAACTTTCCCAAGGATAAGGCACACCTATTTCGTTTTCAAAAAAGTTCATGATATCGCTGGTGTGTTTGTAAATAATATCAACCCGGTCGGCATGCTCGGGATAATAATACATTCTTAAAGGCACACCCGATTTACTCTTTACTTCTTTAATTTCATAATCGCCAATGCCTAACATTAATAAATAAGAGGCATGCGGTTTAGTCATTTTATAATGCCAAGTTTTTGTACCATCTTTATTCACGCGCTCCATGGCTTTAGTGCCATTGCTTAGCACTTTGTATTTTTGGTCAAAACGAACAATTGTTTCAGTAATCATTTTGTCGTTCAAATCATCCCACATAGGTATCCAATAGCGGTTATCAGTACCTTGCCCTTGCGTCCAAATTTGCTTTTTACTCAAATTATTTTTATCGTTCCAGCCTATAAAATAAATGCCTTTTTTAGGTTTAGCTTCGTATTGAATTCTAATACTATCGCTAGTTTCCCATGCCAATGCTTTTTCGCAATACACAGTAACACCAGCCTCATTTGTGTTAAACTTTACTTTTTTACCGTTAAGAAAAATAACTTTTATATCAATGCCAGGTGCATCAAAAAAAACAGAGTCAAGCGTTTTTCTTAGCGGTTTAAAATAGTGAGAAACCTGTCCTTTTACAATACCTGCAGCAGGATCAAAAGAAACATCTACCACCATTCTTTCCATGTCTATAAAACGTTCTCTTGCATATTTTTCATCATCCCAAGCATAGGTTTGGGTTTTATTTTGCGCCATGGCATTGAATGATACAAATACAAAAGCGAGTAATAAGAAATTGTTTTTCATATTATATTAAAATTATTTTGAAGTAAAAAAAGGAGTCATTTTCTCAATAAAATCAGCAGGAGCATGGCATGGTTTACCTGTTTTGATATTCACAAAAACAAGCGTTGTTTCTCCTTCATTAAGCAATACGTTTTCAGTATTATACATTTTATATAAGAACTTAATTCTTGTGGTTGGAAGCTCAGGAATTGTAGTTTGAATAGTGAGCAAATCATCATAAAAGGAGGGTTTATAGTATTTTATACTATAATTCAACACAGGAAGCATAATCCCTGAATCTTCCATTTCTCGGTAACTCATACCTAAGGAACGCAGGGCTTCTACCCTACCCACTTCGTAATAACCAGCATAATTTCCATAGTAAACATAGCCCATTCTGTCGGTTTCGGCGTATCTTACTCTTAAACTTGTTTCGCTTTTAAACATAATATTTTTTTCAAAAGTAACAAGCTATTTACAATTAAGGCCATAAATTTTATTAGCATTTCTCAACATCAAAGCACATTTTTTATGAAAATTACCATGTGAAAGCTAAAAATAAAAAATTAATTAAAGGCTGCATTATCAGGGCTTTCATCTCCCAATTTTAATCTGATATTTTTTTTAATTAAAAATATTTAAACATAAAGTCTTATTATTACTTTTATGCTCTTCTAAACAAAACCCTATTTTGAAAAATTACAATTACCTATTTGTATTCATGCTGCTATTGAGTGGATGCAGCAATAAAATGCAGGTTACTACTATTCAACCTTCGAGCATACAATTAAACAATAGCTCACCCACAGATACAAGCATTAGTGCATTGATTGAACCATACAAAAGTGTGTTAGAAAATGAAATGAATGAAGTACTTATTTCTAGCACTGCTGAAGCTGTTAAAGGACAACCAGAAAGCACGCTAGGTAATTTAATTGCTGACATCACTTTGGCCGAATCAAACAGAATTTTACAATCAAAAAATTTACCCTTGGCAGATCTATGTATGCTAAACAATGGAGGTTTAAGAACTTCGCTTCCTGAAGGTAAAATTACTGTGGGCAAAATATTTGAGTTAATGCCTTTTGAAAATGAAATGGTAGTATTAACTTTAAGTGGAGAAAAAGCTTTAGGACTTCTTAGTTATATTGCTAAATCAAACGGCCAGCCGCTTGCAGGAGCAACTTTGGAAATTAAAGATGAAAAACCTGAAAATATTTTAATTGGAGGAACAGCATTCGATGCTACTAAAACATACCGTGTTGTAACTTCTGATTACCTGGCAGGTGGTGGTGATAAAATGAGATTTTTTTCAGCGCCAATAGCTTATCAAGTCTTAAATGTAAAATTAAGAGATGGTATTATGAATTATATGAGAATAGAAAATAAAAAAGGCAATACCTTAAATCCAAAGACTGATGGAAGAATTAAAAACAAATAACCAACGCAGGAGTTTTATAAAGCAATCTGTTTACGGAACTATTTCTGTAATTGGACTGAGTCAGTTGCAAGCTTTTGCAAAAAAAGAAGCAACAAAAATTACAATTTTGCACACCAATGATGTGCATAGCCATATTGATCCATTTCCTGACAATGACCCTAAATATCCAGGATTGGGAGGCGCTGCAAGAAGAGCGGCACTTGTAAAAAAGATAAGAAGCGAAGAAAAAAATGTACTCCTTTTAGATGCCGGAGATATATACCAAGGCACTTACTACTTTAATAAGTATGGTGGTGAACTTGAATTAAAAATTATGAGTCAAATGGGTTATGATGCCAGCACTGTTGGCAATCACGATTTTGACAATGGTTTGGATGGCATAGTAAGTAAATTACAATTCGCAAATTTTCCATTTTTATGCGCTAATTATGACTTTAGCGATACGGTTATGAATGGCAAAACTAGTGCTTATAAAATATTTGAAAAGGAAGGTGTAAAAATTGGTGTATTTGGTTTAGGTATTGAGCTGGAAGGTTTAGTTGATAAGAAAAATTATGGTGCCACTAAATACCTCGACCCTATGGTAAAGGCTGCTGAAACAGCGCTTCACCTGAAGAAAGAAAAAAAATGTGATGTAATTATATGCTTATCGCATTTGGGTTTTAAATATGCTGAGAAAAAGATATCAGATGTTGAATTTGCCAAGCAATCGCGATATATTGATTTGATTATTGGCGGGCACACACACACCTTTCTTGACAAGCCACTAGTGAGCACAAATAGAGATGGTGCAGCTGTATGTGTGGCCCAAGTTGGATGGGCAGGAATTAAACTTGGAAGAATAGATATTTACTTAGATAAACACACCGGTAAAAAGAAAATGGAAGGAAGTGCCCATACACTTACAAATATTTTTGACATAGCCTAAAAAAAAATGAGAAATGAGAAATAAAATTTTAAACGTTTAAATTAATCATTTTTTACAAATAAAAGTGCTCAAAATGTTGATAAATGACGCTTTTGAACAAAATAAAAAAACGTAACAAGCTCATAAAAAAGCATTTAAGTAGTTTTCAAAAAATCAAGTCTGAAAAATTTTTTTTTACACTTTTTTATAAACACTTTTGTCCTCCCAAAGAAAAAAACACAAACGAATCTAAAATAATTACACCTTGAAAGCATCAAAATCAAATCAACAAGTTAATGAGCATGCTGCTCCAGAAGAAAATGGTTTTGAAAAGGTTTGGGAAAATTGTTTACGCATCATTAAAGATAACGTAAGTTCTCAAAGTTTCAAAACATGGTTTGAACCTATCAAACCAATTAAATTACAAAATAATGTTTTAACCATTCAGGTGCCAAGTCAATTCTTTTACGAATGGTTAGAAGAACATTACATCACCTTACTTAGAAAAACACTTAAAAATGAATTAGGTATTGATGGACGTTTAGAATATTCCATTATTATGGAAAATAACGCCAACTCATCAAAACCCTACACAGTAAAGATTCCTACCAATAGCAAAAAATCATTATCTAATCCTTCTATCTCAATGCCATTGGATATTAGTTCCAATGCCATCAGAAATCCTTTTGTAATACCAGGATTAAAGAAAGTAAATGTGGAGTCGCAATTAAACCCAGCATATTCTTTTGAAAATTTTATAGAAGGCGATTGCAATCGTTTAGCACGCTCTGCTGGTTATGCTGTAGCTAACAAACCCGGAGGAACAGCTTTTAATCCTTTATTAATTTATGGTGGTGTTGGATTAGGTAAATCACATTTAGCACAGTCTATTGGGATTCAAGTAAAAAACCAATTCCCTAATAAAACAGTTTTATATGTAAGCGCCGATCGCTTTATGACGCAATACATTGATTCAGTTAGAAACAATGATCAAAATGATTTCATACATTTTTATCAAATGATAGATGTGTTGATTATTGATGATATTCAATTTTTATCAGGGAAAGAAAAAACACAAGATGTTTTTTTCCATATCTTCAATCACTTGCATCAATCAGGAAAACAATTGGTATTAACTTCTGATAAACCTCCTGTTGAAATGATTGGTATTGAGCCAAGATTATTAAGTCGCTTCAAATGGGGCCTTGCAGCTGATTTACAAGCACCAGACTTAGAAACCAGAATAGCTATCTTAGAAAAGAAATTATATGTTGATGGTATTGATATTCCAAAAGATGTAATTGAATATCTTGCATACAGCATTACAAACAATATTAGAGAACTAGAAGGTGCTTTAACTTCTTTGCTTGCGCAATCAACTTTAAACAAAAAAGCCATTAATTTAGATTTGGCAAAAAGCATGATTGATAAGTTTGTGAAAAACACCACGCGTGAAGTCTCTATCGACTTTATTCAAAAAGTTGTATCAGATTATTTTGATTTACCAATTGATTTGATGAAATCTAAAACACGTAAGCGTGAAGTGGTTCAAGCGCGTCAAATTGCTATGTATTTTAGCAAAAGCTTAACCAAATCATCATTAGCTAACATTGGAATGCATTGTGGAGGAAAAGACCATGCAACCGTTTTGCATGCTTGCCGCACGGTAAACAACTTAATGGACACAGATAAAAAATTCAGAAGTTATATCGAAGAATTAGAAAAGAAAATTAGCGTGATTTAATTGCAGTAAATTAACTAAAAAAAGCGACTCAATTGAGTCGCTTTCTTTAGTTAATGAATTTGAAATAAACCTGATAAAAAGTTGTTATACTTAAATAATCAATGCTAATACCGATGTGAAATAAGTAATGGTCCAAATTTGTTTCACGGCATTTGTCCCAAACTTTTTTCCGATCGGCATTTACCAATATAAGATTTTAAATTATTGGCCTAATTTATAAATCACATTGGTATAACTATTAACTCATTTAAATTATTAATATTCAAGTATTATAAAAACACTTTCCCTATGAAAACATCATTTTTAATATCATGCTTATTACTAGGCGCACTATTAAATAAAAATATTGCTCAAACTAAAAGCAACAGTGAAATTAGTAAACTAACAACATATGATGTTTTACTTTATGATGACACAAGGTTTAATAAGCCAAATAATGAAAATACTAGCGCAAAAAAAGATGAGCTACAGTCAAACACAAAAAATCATTTTCTAACTCCAACTGAACAAAAAATACTTTTAGATTACCTTTCTGGTATTCATAATTTTACTGATGTTATAATATTGAACTCAAAAAACAAAAGGGTAGAAAAAAAAATAGATTTTGAAAATTGTTACCTCTCTTACGATACTGTTAAGATAGAAAATAACAAAACTGGAATAACTTCAATTAAAGTATTTCAAAATAACTTCCTAGATATTTCCAACTTATTGAAAGTAAAATTTTATGAAAAATGGACCATTAATGAAGTAACAATGAGTATGAATAAAGAAATTTTAGGTTATTCCATTTTAATGAACAAACTCATGAACGGAACTGAATTGGTTGAGCAATTACTTTTTACTATTATTAGCAATAACACTTCACTTACTTATTTAAATTCTAATGAATATTTAAAGTAGTTTAACTCAAAAAATCAATCGAGATTACAAGCTTTTTAAATATTCATAAAACAAACGCAATCCCTTCATTTTTTCCTCATCTAATTCATATTGAATATTCACATTTAAATAATGTGCTACATCAAATGAATTACCAAATAAACGTTGGCAATCTTTAATTACCATATTCTTTTCTTTTAATCCAAATTGCAAGGCTTCTTCAAAATCTTTTAATACTTTTAAATCCATTCCTTTACGACCCACCCAGGCTGCAAATACAAAAGGTAAACCTGTAAACTTTTGCCACTCTGCTGATAAATCATAAATATAATTGAAATCTTTACGCATATTAAAGGCTCTATCGCCAATGATAACACCAGCCGTTTTATCTTGAATATGATTTATGTAATCAGCTGGTGCTTGTATAAAATGAGGATTAATTCCCCAAAAATGCTTGCTCAATACTTGCACCAAAGTAACAGAAGTGCGCGAATGAAAATCTAAAAAAACTTGTTCTATTTCATTTAAAGGAACATCGCTGCAAAGCAATACTGAAGCAACTTTACCGATTGCACCAATACAAGTATTCCCTATAATTTCAAAGTCTTTTAATTGAGGTATTACAGCCACTGGAACCAAACCAATATCAGCTTCATTATTCAATAATTTACGCGCGCATTCTGATGGTATATCTTTTGAAATACTTAATTTATTAGTAATTACATGATGTTCTAAACCATAAATAAATGGCTGTGCATTCAAATAACAAACTATCGAAACTCTTATTTTTTCTTCCATGATTTTGAAACAACAAACTTAAACTTATTGTTGTAATGCGCGTGTGAATGAATGTAAAAATTATACTGATGTGAAATAAGTAATGGCCCAAATTTGTTTCACGGCATTTGTCCCAAACTTTTTTCCGATCGGCATTTACCAATGTAAGCTTTTTATGGATCTTTATTCAAGCGTCCTTTTGCAGAAGATGAATACGTTTTTCAGTATTGGGCTTAATTTTAATTGTACCAGCCTTATTTAACTTTGAGGGCTTACAATTGAATGACAAGTATAGTATTGAAAAATAAATACACTCAATTTTATGGCTCCAATAATTTTATAAATAATTTTAAATAAAACTAAAAACCTTTTTTGATATTTGCAGCATGAAGCAAACCCTGCTCTACGCACTATTATTCATCAACTTTCAAATTTTTGGGCAGCAAATTACCCAAACCATCAGAGGAACAATTACTGATGCCGACAGCAAACAACCTTTAGAAGGTGTTGCTATTGTGCTTGCCGGAAACCCTTTAATAGCTGCTACTTCAGATGCCAAAGGTATTTTTAAATTGTTGAATATTCCTGTAGGTAGGCAAGGATTTCAATTCACTTATTTGGGATATAATGGCAGAACTGTAAATAACATTGAAGTTACTTCTGGAAAAGAAGTGCTGCTTAACATTGAGCTCACCGAAAAAGTATTTGAAACTAAAACAGTTGAAATAAGTGCAACAAAAGAGCGCAACAGACCTAACAATGAAATGGCCACTTTAAGTGTGAGAAATTTCAATAGCGAAGAAACCAATCGATATGCAGGCAGCCGCGGCGACCCAAGTAAAATGGCTGCTTCAACAGCAGGTGTATCTTCGGGCAACGATGCAAGAAATGATATTATTGTGAGAGGAAATTCTCCACTTGGCGTGCTGTGGCGTTTAGAAAATATTGACATTCCAAATCCAAATCATTTTTCGGCTCAAGGCGCTACTGGCGGACCAATTAGTATTTTAAACAACAACCTCTTAGCCAATTCCGATTTTTATACAGGCGCATGGCCTGCCGATTATGGCAACAAAAGTGCTGCTGTTTTTGATTTAAAATTAAGAAATGGAAACAACGAAAAAAGAGAATTCACGGGGCAAATAGGTATTAATGGATTTGAACTAGGCGCAGAAGGACCTTTTAAGAAAGATTACAACGGCAGTTATTTAGTAAACTATCGCTATTCAACTTTAGATGCATTTACAGCCCTTGGAATAAAATTTGGCGTGTCTGGCCAACCTCGTTACAAAGATCTATCTTGGAAAATAAACTTACCAAGTGCTAAATTCGGGACTTTTAATTTTTGGGGCATAGGTGGTAATTCAAATATTTCCTTGCTCGATAGTGATAAAAAAACAGGCGATTGGGCTTTTACAAATTCAGGCACTGATTTAGTTTATGGATCGCAAATGGGTGCTACAGGTGTTTCAAATACACACTACTACAATTCTAAAACTTTTGGCAAACTATCATTGAGCGCCACTAACGCTTCTTTTACAGCAACTGTTGATACCATTTCATTAACCAAAGAAAAGTTCAGGACTTTTAATAGCAATTCTACCGACAATCAATACCACGCACAGTATTTAATAAATAGTAAAATCAATAATAGAAACCTGATTCGTTTTACTACCACCTTTACACAATTGAATATTAAATACAACATGGGCCAATTCAGCCGTGTTTATGGCATTTTCTTGGATTTATTAAATGAAAATAGCCATACAAGTTTGCTGCAATCTTCACTAAGCTGGCAATTTAAACTGAACAACCAATTAATTTTCAATACAGGAATTCACTTTCAACAATTGTTTTTAAACAATACAAAAGCGCTTGAACCTCGAGCTGGATTAAAGTGGTTATTAGGTAAAGGGCAGTCTTTGAATGCTGCTTACGGTATGCACAATCAAATGCAACCACTCATTAATTATTTTTATAAAACATATAATATTAATGACAATTCATACACCCAAACAAACCGAAATATGGGCCTTACACAAAGCAATCATTATGTTGTAGGATATGAAAATATGTTGAATGAATATTGTCGCTTTAAAGTTGAAACCTATTATCAAACTCAATCAAAAGTGCCTGTAAATGGGGCAAGACCCGATTATTTTAGCATGCTTAACCAAGGCAGCGATATTGGTGGATTAGAGCTTGTTGATTCGTTAGTAAATACAGGAGCTGGTAAAAATTATGGTGTTGAAATAACACTTGAAAAAGTATTTAATAAAAATTATTATGTGCTGTTCACTACCTCTATTTATGAAAGTTTCTATAAAGGAAGCGATCAAGTTTGGCATCATACAGCCTTTAGTGGCGGCTTTGTTGGCAACATTTTAGCAGGTTATGAATATCCTTTAAAAAATGGAAAATACAAATTGGCCTTCGACTTTAAATCTACAATGGCAGGTGGCAACAGGTATGTGCCAATTGATGAAAAGGCTTCGCAAGCCCTTGGCAAATCTGTTTATATTGCCGAAAAAGCTTTTGATGAACGTTTTAAAAATTTCAAAAAAACAGATATTAAACTTTCATTTAAGATCAATCAAAAACGAGTTTCGCAAAGTATTTATATTAGCTTAGAAAACATTTTCAATACAAAAAATGTATTGCGACAATACTATGACCCTAGACTAGGCCGTTTAAAAATTGAATACCAATTTGGTTTGTTCCCTATTGGAGGATATCGCATAGAGTTTTAAATTGTTTTAAATTGGACTTTTGTAGTTATTATTGTAGCCTAATTTTAAGTCATTAGTGCAAACAATCATTGATAAAAACATTCAACAAGCTGCTCATTTTTTAAATGCAGGAGAAGTTGTGGCTATTCCAACTGAAACAGTTTATGGATTAGCAGGAAATGCCTTTGATGCCGAAGCTGTTGCAAAGATTTTTGAAGCCAAAAGCAGACCATTTTTTGATCCTTTAATTGTGCACACACATGCACTTGAAGAAGTGTATAAATTAGTTACTGAAATTCATCCTCAGCTGGCCTTATTAGCTAAACAATTTTGGCCCGGACCCCTCACTTTATTGTTGCCTAAAAAAAATTCCATTCCTGATATTGTTACTGCTGGATTGCCAAATGTGGGAATAAGAATACCTCAACAAGTTGATACCTTAAAATTATTAAACGAATTAAATTTTCCATTAGCAGCGCCTAGCGCAAATCCTTTTGGCTATGTGAGTCCAACTTCTGCAAAACATGTTTACCAACAATTACAAGGAAAAATACCTTATATTTTAGATGGTGGCGAATGTAATGTTGGCATAGAATCAACCATTGTTGGCATGCATAATGGGCTTGTTACAGTTTTTAGAATTGGTGGTTTAAGCATTGAATCTATAGAAGTAGTTGTTGGAAAAGTTATGCTTCATATTCACCAGGGAGATAATCCTGCAGCACCCGGTATGCTCAGTGCGCATTATGCTCCAAATAAAAAAATAGTGATTGGTAATATTCATGAAAATATCAAAAAATACAGTGGCGCTAAATTGGGCATCATCAGTTTTAAAACTATCTTTTCTGAAATTGCGCCTAAATATTGTTACACACTTTCCGTTAATGGTAGCTTAAGAGAAGCAGCCCAGCAATTATTTGCTGCTATGCGCAATTTAGATAATAGTGATATTGAAATTATTTTAACAGAAATTTTTCCTGATGAAGGGCTAGGAAAGGCCATCAACGATAGATTAACAAGAGCATCATTTAAGAGAGCATAAGCTTTGAATAAAAACAAAAACACATTAACAGCCTTACATTTTACCAGGTTTATTGCAGCCTTCTGCGTTATTGCCTATCATTATGGAAAAACAGCTACGCCATTCAGCGCAGGCACGCTCAATATTTTTATACAAAATGGAGGCTTTGCGGTAAGTTACTTTTTTGCACTTTCTGGTTTTATAATGATGTATGCTTATTATCAACCAACTGAAAAAATTAATGTAAAAGCATTTTGGAAGGCGCGTTTTGCGCGTATTTACCCCCTCTATTTTTTAAGCTTTTTATGCGTACTCATTGCCATGTTTATCTTTAATGATAGCAAACCAAAGGGCATCAGTATAATTTTACAAGGACTTTGCTTACAAGCATGGAAACCAGGAATATCAATGGAAATAAATTATGTTTCTTGGTCAATAGCAGTTGAATTGCTATTTTATTTGGTATTCCCTTTCTTATTGAACTATTGGCAAAAAAAATCTTTGGTTACTATTTTGTTGCAAGCCTTTACATTTTGGGTGCTAAGTTTAAGTTTTCATGTTTGGTTGGCCAAGCATTTATCATCGCCAGAACGTTTTAATGTTGGCCAATTTATTGCATTTTTTCCACCTTGGCACTTAAATAGTTTTATATTAGGTTCGGCAGCAGCATTGTTATTTATCAAAGTATTAAATCCTTCAAAATATGTCAAGTTTTTTAGCAACTCTCTCCTGCTGGGAAGTTTGATTTTAATTTACATTTTATTTATCAAACAACCAATAACCTTAGGTTTTTTAACCAATGGCGGAATGATTCCTGTATTCTTATTATTGATTGTTGGATTAGCGCTAAATAAAGGAATTATTGCGCGCATCCTTTCTTTTAAACCCTTAGTTTGGCTTGGTGAAATTAGTTATGGATTTTATTTATGGCAGTTTTTTATTTATTTGTTTTTTGCTGAATTTATTAAAGATTACTGTGGCAATTTAAATACAGCTCAATTTTATTTGTATATCATCATACTGATAGCAATTTCTGCGCTGAGTTACCATCTATTTGAACTCCCATTTAGAAAATATCTTACATCGAAATTCACTCCTCAAAGCAGCGCTTAAACTACTATTGAATATTATTTTTATATTAAACTTAGCGCTCATTTTTCACATCAACCCAAATTTATCATTCGCAAGTAACAAAGCTTAACTATTGATTTTAAAGCGTCAATAAAGCCACAGCAAATGTTTTAATACATTTTGCATCAAAGTAAATTACCGTTTGTATAGCGATTCTACATTTGTAATGCGGAATTTGAGTTTAATTATGTAAATTTGAAGTCATATGAAATTTTCAGCATTAAACATTCACGATCAACTAAAAGAAGCTATTGCATGCATGGGCTTCGAGAATTTAACACCCATACAAGAAGGAGCTATTCCAATAATACTTAACAATAAAGATCTTATTGCTTGCGCTCAAACAGGAACAGGCAAAACAGGCGCGTTTGTATTGCCTATTCTCAATAAATTAATTGATAAAAATAACCAAGATACTGACACTCTTATTATTGTTCCAACACGCGAGTTGGCCATTCAAATAGAACAACAGATACAAGGTTTATCTTATTTTATTTCAGTAAGCTCTATGGCTGTTTACGGCGGTGGTGATGGAAAAGAATGGATATTGCAAAAGGAAGCCCTAATAAATGGAGCAGATATTATTGTAGCCACACCAGGTAAATTATTAGCGCATTTACAAATGGGTTATGTAAACTTTAAAAAGGTAAAACATTTGGTTTTAGATGAAGCCGATCGTATGTTGGACATGGGCTTTATTGATGATATACAACAAATTATTTCTTTCTTGCCAAAAGAAAGGCAAACATTGATGTTCAGCGCCACAATGCCCAACAGCATAAAATTATTGGCCAATAAAATTTTAAATCAACCAGAGGAAATTATTCTTTCAATATCAAAACCTGCTGAAGGTGTTGAACAAAATGCCTATTTAGCTTATGATGCCCAAAAGGATAAATTATTGGCACACATTTTAAACGAGAGAAAACACTATGATAGCATCATTATTTTCACTTCTGCAAAACTAAAAATAAATGAAATTGTGCATTCGCTTTCCCGTTCTGGATTTAAGGCACAAGGTATTTCATCAAACTTAGAACAAGACAAAAGAGAACAAGTATTACAAGATTTTAGGTCCAAAAAAATTAGAATTTTAGTGGCTACAGATGTCATGAGCAGAGGCATTGATGTGAAAGAAATTAATATGGTTATAAATTATGATGTGCCTCATGATGCCGAAGATTATGTGCATCGTGTAGGGCGCACTGCCAGAGCAAGTACAAAGGGTGAAGCCATAACACTTATCAATCCGCGCGACATGTATAAATTCGCTAAAATTGAAAAGCTAATTGAAAAAGAAATTCCAAAATTATTATTGCCAACGGATATTGGTGAGGCGCCCGCTTGGAATCCCGAAAAAGACAAAACAAAACCAACAGGCAATAAAAAACGAAACTTTCACAAGAAAAGTGACCAAAAATATCCTTCACAAAAACCGATCACCAAAGAATAATATTTTTGTTGCAATACAATGAAGTATTCGAAAATAGCTGTAAAAAAAATCCTTGTCATACTTTGCGCAGCAACAGTTATCGTGATATACAAGTGCCAAGTAAGTAAATCAAACAATACTTCAGTAAAATCAAATAAAATTACAAACCTTAAAACCTCAGCTAAAATGCAAGTAGAAATTTGGAGTGATGTGATGTGTCCATTTTGTTATATCGGAAAAAGAAAGTTTGAAGCTGCTTTATCTCAATTTGCCGATAGTGCTGCTATTCAGGTGGTTTGGAAAAGCTATCAATTAAATCCTGACATGAAAACTGACACAACAAAAAATAGCATTGCAGCACTTGCAGAACACAAGGGAATTAGCCTTCAAGAATCAGAGGAAATGCATAAATACGTTATTGAAATGGCTGAAAAATCAGGGCTGAATTACAACATGAAGAATACGATTTCGGCCAATTCATTTAACGCGCATCGTTTAACTCATTTTGCAAAAAGCATGGGCAAACAACTAGCATTAGAAGAAAAACTGTTTGAAGCTTACTTTGTTTTAGGTAAAAATATCGATGACATCAACACCCTTATCAGTATTGGAACATCAGTTGGTTTATTGCATGACGATTTAGTGAAAACTTTGCAAAGTGATGCTTTTGCGGAAGATGTTAGAGAAGATATTTATGAGGCGCAACAGGTTGGTGTACGTGGTGTTCCGTTCTTTGTTTTTGACAGAAAGTTTGCCGTTTCAGGAGCACAAGAAAGTAATGTATTTCTAACTTCATTGGAAAAATCTTTTGCTGAATGGAAAAAAGCCAATCCAAATGCAATACTAAATATAGTTGATGGAAAGGTATGCGAACCCAACAAAGACTGTAAATAAAAAGGATAAATTGCTTCGCCATAAAAATCACATGGCAATTATTTCAGCAGATTTATGAATTGTATTAAGCAATTAAATTGGTGCAAAATAATGTACAAAAAATCCTATTTCGTTCATCTTATTTCTGGCAACTTCAAACCTAAAAACCATATCATAATACCCAACAAAATCTAATCCAACACCATAACTATATTGCCACTTATTATTGAGTGAATTTTCAAGAAAATATAAATTATCCTTTACATATCCTGCATCAAAAAAGGCATTCAAATAAAAAGCATAATACAATTTGGAAAAGCGATCATTCTTTAAATAATTAAAATCAATTACATTGGGTTTAATCAATTGATATTTCAAATTTGTTTTAAACTGTGTATAATTGTGGCCATCCAGCACATAATATTCATATCCTCTTAAATAATCGCTATAACCTAAACCTCTTTGCACATAATAAGGTTGTTGTGCAGTGCTGCTCCATTTACCTTTAATGCTATAGCCTCCATAAAAACGGCCCCCAAAGTGATTGTAAAAGCGTGCTCCACTTTCTAGTTTAAAAAATGAAAAATTCTCATCACTTAACAAACCTAGTCCTGTTTGCGTAGCATCTAAAGTGTATATCCATCCTTTTAGAGGATAAGGTTTATAATCACGATGGTCGGCTGCAAAAAAATAGTTTAGTGAAAAGTATGCTAAATTATTCTTACCATTAAAAGTATAAGTTGGCGCCAATTGTAAAATAGTATCGGTAACCTTAGTTTGGTTATATCTAAATTCAAATGCATGAGAATTAAAAATTACTTTGCGGTAGGTATATCGTAATCTTGTAAATTGTTCTTGTCTCGAATACCTGTTCTCATCTTTAAAAAATAATAATTCATTGTTATAACTTTTATAACCAATTTCATGGTTGCGCGAATAGCCATAGCTAAGGCCAAGTTCACTGCGCTGCTTTTTACCTAAATTAGGAACATTATAAGCCAAGCCATAACGCTCTGCATAGCCCAATCGAATAAGGAATTGAAGTGTTTCCTTTCTTCCTCTAAAATTGTTCCAAATAACATAAGCGCCATAATTAAGCCTTGTAAAATCGCGTTGTTGCAACCAAATATTGGGATTCCGATCCGGTATTTCAAGTATTGGTGTAGGCCAAACATACCATCGCTCAGTAACAGTGATATAGATGTATATTTCTTCCCTATCTAACACATAGTGAATAGCAACAAAATTAAAAAGCGTGCTATTCATAAGATTTAAACGCGATTGCACCAGGGCTTTTGCAAGCGCAGCTGTATCAATAAAATCGCATTCTTTAAAAGTTAACTCTCTTTCAATTATTCTAAACTTGGTCACTTTATTGCCTATAACATCAATTCTTTGAATAGGAAATTTTGCAAGGGCAGTATCATAAGGCGTGCCCTTTGCCCATAGGCTGAACTGAAGCAAAATTAAAATTATAAAGGCAAAGATTTGTTTGATACGCATTGTCATTAATGACAAAGAAACCTAAAATAATGCGAAGAATAAAAATTTATATATTTAAAAAACTCATAAAAGAATCAAAACGGTCTTTCAAATCATCTACATATTCGCTTTGATGGAAAGATGCTTTTATGGTATAATTATATCTATTAAAAGTTTGGATAATGGGCGAAAGATCTGTTCTATTGATTTTAACAGTTAATTCTAACTTATTTGAATCAATGTGAGATGAAAAATATAAACTTAAAATTTTAGCATCGTTAGATTCAACAATACGCGCAATTTCAGACAAACTATAATCGTGTATATTAAGTTCTAAAACCAATAAACCACCACTTTCTTTCATACTTGCCATTTCAGCAAAATGCTGCAACAAAGTGCTTAAATGTATCAAACCTAAATATTGTTCCTGCTCATTTAACACAGGAATTACGCTTAACTTTAATGACGACATCACCTTCAAAACATCATAAGTGTGTTGATAATCGAAAACGTATGGACGAATCAGATTCAAATGATGTCCACCTATTGGTTCGCTTGCAGAATTAAAATCAAGTATATCGCTTTCGCTGATAAGACCAAGAAAATCAACATTATTTACAATAGGCAAATGAGATACTCTAAACTCATCCATCCATGCAAGCGCCCTTTCACCAGTATCACTCGTTTTTAGTGGTGGTATATCTTCAGAAATCAGTTCACGCGCATACATAGGCTCTATTTTTATTGATTAAAGCAATTTATTTTGCATGTGTTACGCAGGTGTTCATTAAATGTTCAGCTATTATATCAACATAGTTACTGGATTTTCTAACAAACTTTTTAGTGTTTGCAAAAATGATGCTCCTGTGGCACCGTCAACAACTCTGTGATCGCATGACAAGGTTAATTTCATAATGTTACCTGCCACTAGTTGTCCATCTTTTACTACCGGTGTTTCTTTAATACCACCAACAGCCAAAATACATGCATCTGGCGGATTGATAATGGCTGTAAAATCATCAATACCATACATACCTAAATTACTAATTGTAAAAGTATTTCCTTCCCAATCGTTAGGTTGTAATTTCTTATCTTTTGCTTTTTGACTGTATACCTTAACCTCTGAAGCTATTTGGCTCAAGGATTTATTATCAGCAAAACGAACCACTGGCACCAATAAACCATCTTCAACAGCCATTGCCACACCAATATTGATGTGTTGGTTATACCTTATTTTATCGCCTAACCATGATGAATTAATTTTTGGATTGCTACGTAAGGCAATGGCCACGGCTTTCACAACCATATCATTAAATGATATTTTTACAGGTGCTAAATCGTTGATGGCTTTGCGTGCCTCTATAGCTTTGCTCATTTCCACTTCCATTTTTAAATAAAAGTGTGGCGCCGAAAACTTACTTTCAGCAAGCCTTCTAGCAATAGTTTTACGCATTTGAGATACTGGCTCTTCTGTATAGCTTTCTACTCCTGTATAAGTGCTTGCACTCATTGCTGATTTCTTTGCCGGCGTATAATTCTCAACATCCTTTTTTACAATTCTTCCATCATCGCCACTACCCTGAACTTGACTTAAGTCGATCCCTTTATCTTCGGCTATTTTCTTTGCTAAGGGCGATGCCTTTAATCGGCTATCATTGCTTGATGCAGCTGCCATAGGAGCAGCTACAGGAGCAGCTATTGTTGTTGAAGCTAATGCATTTTCAACAACTGATTCTGTTTTAGCTGCAGCACCTCCACTCAACACAGCAGAAATATCTTCATCTGCTTTCCCAACTATTGCAAGTATTGAATCTACTGGCGCACCTTTGCCTTCATCTATTCCTATGTAAAGCATAACTCCATCAAAAAACGATTCAAAATCCATGGTCGCTTTGTCTGTCTCAATTTCTGCTATCAACTCACCAGACTTTACTTTATCTCCAACCTTTTTGTGCCATTTCGCTACCACGCCATCTGTCATGGTATCACTCAATTTGGGCATTCTTACTATTTCAGCCATTGCTATTCAAATGTTATATGTAATAATTAAATACGTTTCTAAAATCCATCCATAATATATGGATAATCACTTTGCGTGTAAACATCCTTATAAAGTTCATCAACTGTAGGGTAAGGAGAATTTTCTGCAAATTCAACTGATTCTTCAACCAGGGCTTTTACCCTTTCTTCAGCTTCTTCAATACCCTTTTCATCAATCCATTTATTTTTTTGTAATACATCCAATACTTGCTCAATTGGATCTTTTGCTTTGTATTCTTCTAACTCATCTTTTGATCTGTACTTTGCTGGATCACTCATTGAATGCCCTCTGTAACGATATGTTTTCATTTCTAATAACATAGGTCCGTTTCCTGCTCTGCAATGAGCTGCTGCTTCAGCAATAGCCTCATGCACAGTTTCACAATTCATTCCATCAACTTGTTTTGAAGGCATTTCATAAGATAAACCAATCTTATATAATTCCATTACATTGGTTGTTCTTTGTACTGAAGTTCCCATCGCATAATTATTATTTTCAATAATAAAAATCACGGGTAACTTCCACAACATACTCATGTTGAATGCTTCGTGGAGCGCACCTTGTCTCACTGCCCCATCACCCATATAACATAGCGTAACATTATTATTTCCTTTATATTTATCTGCAAAAGCAATTCCTGCACCTAAAGGAATTTGACCTCCAACAATGCCATGTCCTCCAAAGAAATTAAACTCTTTACTAAATAAATGCATTGATCCTCCCTTGCCTTTAGAACAACCGGTAATTTTAGCATATAGCTCGGCCATAATATATTTTGGATGCATCCCACGACCTATAGGATGTGCATGGTCTCTATAAGCTGTAATCATATTATCTTGTGGCGTTATAGCACTTTCAGCACCTGCTACGAGTGCCTCTTGTCCAATATATAAATGACAAAAACCTCTTATTTTTTGTTGAATATATAACTGCCCAGTTTTTTCTTCAAACCTGCGCATTAGCAACATATCATTATACCATTTAAGGTAGGTTTCTTTGGTAAATTTTACTTTCTTCATGCTTCGTAAACAGGGGTTATATAATAAAGTTTAAAATACTGCGGGCAAAAATAACATAATCGTTGGTTAAACAACAAAATTTTTATGCAACAAAATCTTAATTTAGCAGCCGTAAACTTTAAGCAATGAATGTATTAATTTTAGGATCAGGTGGAAGAGAGCATGCCTTTGCGCATCAAATAGCCAAAAGTAATTTATTAAATAAACTCTTTATAGCTCCTGGAAACGCAGGAACAGCGCTATGTGGAACAAATATAAACCTTTCGTTAAATGACTTTGATGCAATTCGAAATTGCGCCGTTTCTTTGCATATTAATCTTGTTGTTGTTGGTCCTGAAGATCCTTTGGTAAATGGAATAGTCGATTTTTTTGAAAATGACCCCTTGCTAAAAAATATTCCAATCATTGGACCATCTAAAAAAGGTGCGCAGTTAGAGGGTAGCAAAGATTTTTCAAAGCAATTTATGATGCGGCATCATATACCAACTGCCCGCTATCAGACCTTTACACAGGCGCAATTAAAGGAAGGTCTCACATTTTTAAAAACATTAAAGCCGCCTTATGTGTTAAAAGCTGATGGCTTAGCTGCTGGCAAAGGCGTAATTATAAGTAGCAATTTAGAACATGCGTCAAATGAGCTAACAGAGATGTTACAAAACCTGAAATTTGGTGATGCATCTTCAAGTGTAGTAATTGAAGAATTTTTAAACGGTATAGAGTTATCTACCTTTGTTTTAACAGATGGCAACAATTATTTAATTTTACCTGAGGCTAAAGACTACAAGCGCATTGGCGATGGAGACACAGGATTAAATACAGGTGGTATGGGAGCTGTTTCTCCTGTTCCTTTTGCCGATACAAATTTCATGAAAAAGGTCGAAGATCAAATTGTAATTCCATCAATTAATGGACTAAAAAAGGAAGGCATTACTTATTTAGGATTTCTTTTTATTGGTTTAATGAATATAGATGGCAATCCTTTTGTTATTGAATACAACTGCCGTATGGGTGATCCTGAAACAGAAGTGGTTTTGCCACGCATTAAAAACGATTTACTTGAATTATTATATAAGGCTGCTACAGGCAAACTCAATGAAATAAAATTAGAAATAGATAATCAAACTGCTGCTACAATAATGCTTGTTTCAGGTGGTTATCCTGAAGGTTATCAAAAAGGTATTGAAATAAATGGCTTAGATAAAACTTTTGAAAGCACCGTTTATCATGCAGGTACAAAAGATAATAATGGTGCAGTGGTAAGCAATGGCGGAAGAGTTTTAGCCATCACCTCTTTAGGCAAAAACCTTGTGGAGGCCTTTAATAAAAGTTATGAAACAGCTGCTCAAATAACATTCTCTGGAAAATATCAAAGAAGCGATTTAGGCAAAGATCTAGAAAAGTACCTATAGCTTACTTTTTTGTTGGCTCTTTGTATTTTGGGCCACCAAATATCCAAATCATTGCGCCAAAAAATATGGTCAATGAAAACAAAATGTTTGCACCCCTACCCATTGCTTTAAGCAAAGGAAAAATTGATTCAAAAAAATCGGCTGTTGCGTGGAAAAAATTATTCATATAGAAATTTTGCGAATGATTATGGGGCAAATTTATATTTAAAACTTTATTAAACAAAAGAAAGATATTAATTCCCAAAAATAAACCCAACATGATCATTACTAATAACAATCAAATTGCCGAAGAAATGAACTTTTAAATGTGATTATACCTTAGCAAATATTTCAAACATAATCTAAGCCTAACTTTGGTCTATAAAAAAAGGAGGCTATTAAAACAATAGCCTCCTTTTGATTTTATTTAAAGCGTGATTTTATACCGATTACACTTTCAATTTAGTCCAATTGCGGCCAAGCCTTATTGTACTTTCAAGTTGTATCGGCATTAACCATTGTAAATTTATTAAACAGCTTTGGGCTATTTAATAAATACAATTGGTATTACTTTATCAATTTAGTGCTTTGAACCTGACCATTATAGTTGATATTTAAAAAATAAACACCATCACTTAATTGGCTTGTACTATAATTTATTTTTTCGGCAGCTACATTTTTATTGATACTTGCACCTACTTCTTTACCAAGCACATCAAACAATTGAACTGAAACAGCAGTTGAACTTTCAAAATTAAAGTTGATCACAAACTGTTCGTTATTCCTAGTAACTATTGGCGAATTTTTAGTGCTGAATTTGTCAGAAACTAGATTTAATGTTTGAGCAATTTCATCCTCACAACTACCGTCAATTACTTTTAAAGTTACATTATAATTACCAGCATATTTATACACATGACTTATAGCAGCGGCACCTTCAACAATTTCTCCATCTCCAAAATTCCAAGTAAGTTTTGCATTAGGTACATGAGCAACAGCAAAGTCAACTTTAATACCCTCTGCTACCTCTAATGGTGCCGATGCAGTTAAATTAGTGTTAATATTTATTTCAGAATTTACAACAACTTGATCATTTAAAGAAGTACAATTTGAATTGCTATTGTATACAATTTGATAATTACCTGCAGCTAAATTAGCAATAGCACCCTTTGAAACAGAGTTTTCTGCTATTGTTACACCATTATTATCCTTCATTAAATAAGTCCAATTGCTAATATTATTCGTGTTTGCAAATTCAATTGCACCATCATGAGCATTAGAACAACTGGCGTTGCTAGCTAACAAGCTAGGATTTTTAGAGATATGAATTATAAATCGTGGTGCAGTTGTGAATGAATTCATATAAAACTGATAAGTACCCATATCTTTAATGTCAGTTTTACTGCCCGTTTTTAAATCTTCGAAAACAACACAGGTCTTATTGTCAAAAATAGCTAAACCTTCAAAGCTCAGGCTATAGTTGCCTGATACACCCACCTTAACTCTTAACGGAATTGATAAATTGGCCTCATCTGTGGGGAAAGTATTAATGCTTAAATCTTTATCGGAAGCAACAAGGCTTATGGATGGTACATCAGCATTACTACTGAAAAATTTCATTGCATCAAAATTGCCATCATAATTAACTGTAGCAGTTGCTGCAAACCTTACAATAGCTTCATCAGCATAATTATTTCCTGATACTTTAATCCTTAATAAATCGCCTGCTGATAATGAATTGCTGCTTTTAATAAATGTTGGATTACCTGCTACCTTTATATTTTCGTTAGCTTCTAATACACAACCTATATCATTTGTTTTCATAAAGAAACCTTGTGAAGAAGGGATTAAATTTGAACCTCCATTCGTACTCACACCTCCAATATATGTGGCATATTGACCTAAATCTGCCTGCCAAATATAAATAGCATTATCAACATTCGTTTTGGTCCAACTTGGACTGTCCCAATCAATAGTAGAAGGATAAGGGTTCGCAACCATATTAAATCCATCATCATCAATACTTCCACTGGAAGAAAAAGTAACACCAAAATCAAAATTACCTTTGGTAGTTGGCCCTGTTACATCAATTAAAATGTTTGATGTATTGGTGTATGATGTTCCTAAGTATGTCCAAAAACCAGCACCCGGTGTAATTGCATCAATGCTCGCATTTGTTATTGGAGCGTATGATGTTGCAGAGCCAAACGGCGCTAAATCAAATTCAAGATATTTATATATTGATATAAACCCGCCAGCAGCTCCCGTTGAACCCGTAAATCCCGAGGTTACAAAATTATCTGTCCACTGATTTATTTTAGCATTTTGAACTGGCGTTCCTAAAATAGCCCAACCTGTTAAACCTCCTGGCACAAGCCTTTGCATTGTAATATCGCCAATAATATCACCTGCTGAAAGTGCTGCTATACGGCCTGTTCTTGTTAATGAGGATTTCAATATTAAACGATATGAATTACAATCAAATGTTCCATTGATACAGTTTAATGTATTTAATAAACTTTGATTTGAGCTCAATTTTGAACCAAGCGAATTATTCATATTTATATCAAAAAAATCAGTGCTCGCTGAGCCACCTATGATTTGCTGGTCGGCCGTTCCGTTTAATGTAACTATACCTTGTCGTGCATTAAAACTGGCATTATTTGTAAAATTGCCTTTTAAATCAATAGCATAGTTTGATGCAGAAACATCTAAGGTTCCGCTATTGATGCTTAGGTTTCTATTCACAACAATTGCTTTATCTAAAGTTTTAGTTCCAGCACTATTGATATTTAAATTATCGAAAGTAGAAGAAGCAGCGCCTCCAATAATTTGATTAGCTCCAATAAAATTAACATCTGAAATTCCAGGTATAAAAGCACTTGAGTTTACATTATTATTCCAGTTTTTAATTAAACTGATATCCTTGTTAAATACACTATTATCAACTACTCCGCCGTTTATAGTTAGATTACCATTAACAATAATATTTTGATTACTTAGTGTTTTAATGCTATTACCTGAAAACACAAGATTATTGTAGTTTAATTGTGGAAGTAAAGTACCATCTTGAGTTCCATAATATTCAACTGTTCCGCCTGTGCTAGAAGTAAACGGATTAAAATTCCCGGATGGAAAAACAAAACTAAAGCCAGCGCTCATTTTCAACAAACCAGTGCCATCAGCATAACCAAAAACATTTGATATGTGGTCATTCAAATCTAGTGTTCCATCATTTGTTAATACAGAACAGGTTCTTCCATTGGATGTAACGTTAACAGTATGCCCAGCAGCTATTTTAACTATTTGGTTAGTAGGTGTAATGCCGGATGCAGCACCTGCATGACCTGCTAATGACCATGTATTTCCATCTTCCCAATCACCACCTGAAGTAGCATTACGACTGTAAAGTGTACCAATAAAATTAAATTCTGAGCTTTCGCCACAAGTATAATCACCATCTATAAAGTTAACGTTGGTTAGCGTCATGGTATTTGACGATGGATTTACCGTACCCGATATACCTCCCGTTGGGTTCCATTGTGGATTTATGTACCTTCCTGTTACATAATCAGCTTCATTTCCATTTACAAAAATATCTTGATAATTGTAGGTGTGCGTTAATGTTAAACCACTAAATCCAGTAGCTCTAACAACCCAAAAATAATTCAATTCTAAGTTAAGTGCATTAGTTGTAGCTGGGTGTACAGTCTTAACTGGGTTTACACGAATACTTCCGCTAGCCGTGTTAGATGTTACATTGTATTGAGCAGGCATATAATCTACATCACTTCCAACAGGAAATAAGAAACTACCAGCGCCTGAAGAAAACGATTTCACCACACCACTATCAGTCAATAAACCGTTTGTTTGAATCATTCTAGTACCGCTAAATGTGCCTGTTACCGAAGCAGCTTCTGCCAACTTTAACACATAAGCATCAATAAACAAGGAGCCATTATTTAAGTTCAATATATTATTTACTGTTTGGTTTGCTGTGTTTGATACACCAGCAATGTTATCAATAGTTAAGTTACCAAACTTACCAAAACCATTACCACCAATAAATTGCTTCACTGCACCTTGACAAATGATTTTACCCGCAGAAACACTAACATGAGTGGCACTGTTTTGAATATTACCAATACTTGTAATGGTATTACCACCATCACTAAGTGTTCCTTGGGTTAATATTAAATCTTCGTTTACACGGATATTAGTATTTGCAGCCAAAGTAACACTACCAGTTAAAAAGGTATTATTAACTTTCAAATTCGCAAAATTTGTAATGTTACCACTCACACCTGTAATAGTTTGGTTACCCGTGGTAGAAGAAAAAGTTGTAATTTGTGCGTCTGTTCCAACTTGGTAACCGCCAGCATTTGTTCCAAGTGTATTTGAACTGTTTTTATTGTTTAAATTTCCAAGTATATTAATATCAATTCCATTTGCATAAAAATTACTAAAATCATTATTGATTAACAATGTTCCTTTAATTGATAATGGATTAGTAATTGGGCTAACAGTAGCTGTATTTAAAGCTGAATTTCCATTCACTGTTAAATTATAGATGGGCACAAGTGAGTTAATTGAATATGTTTCTGACGTTCCAATACCGCCTTGTTGACAAAGTATAGTACCACCCGTGATATTATTAGAGGCGGCTTGAATAAATAAATCTCCAAATGAAGTTCCCCCACCTCTTATTAAACGTAGCGTAGAAGTACCACTCATATTGAACACACTTCCAAAATTTGTTATTTCTAATTTGGCCCTTGTTGCAACAGCATTTGACCCACTAATAATTACTGAGCTATTATCTTGTTGCTTGTAAATTAATGCACCATTTAATACAGATGTGTTTCTTCTTATTTGACCATTAACAAACAATGCTCCATTACCCTTAACTTCAATTTCAGGCGAGCCTATGGATGAATATTCAATATCATTATTTACTGGATTACCAGCTGAACCTATATTCACAGTTCCTTCATCAATTTGCAATTTACCAATTAAAATGAGGTCAGCTAAGTTACTGTTTGCTGCTCCTATATTAATAATGCATCCTGTATTGCTTACTTGCAATTTTGCTGTGCCAGGAATTGTGTAATTTACTGCTTGGTCTGTCAGTGTTAAAGTATATGCCTTTGAAAATTTAACCGTACCATTTAATAATACTAGCCAATTGTTGGATGGTGCAACAAGCGTTCCCCTAACATCAAAGTTATATTCATGAACTGCAGTTACACCGCGGTTAATTGTAAATTTATTTAATTCAGTAAAGGCGCTATTATTAATGCCAGAAATGGATCGGTTTCCGGTTCCTGTTGAAAAATAATTACAAACTCTGTTACTACCTGCGTTCCAATCAATTGTTCCATTATTCCCAATGCTCCCTGTATGATTGATGATATTATCAACTGCAGTTCCTGAATCATCAACTTCAAATTCTGCGCCAGTAGATACATTTATATTACCGTTTATATTTAGTGTTTGTACAAAATTATTTTTGAAGCGTGTATCTCCATTTAACATATTAAAACTTCCTTTAATATTTAATATTTTGGCACTAGCGCTATTTAGGTTTAAATCACCAGCACCTGCCATTTTAAGAATACTGTTAACTGTTAAATCAATATTTGGCATCGTAATGTTTTTTCCTGACGATGGAATAACACTTAAAAAATTATAACTATTAAGCACCAAAGCACTAGGCAAAGCACTTACAGTAGGAATGGTAAAGCTTGTAACACCTGTTGTATAATATTCAACTGTTCCTCCTGTAGCACTCAAAAACAATCCGAAATCACCTGCTGGGAAAACTGCAGTTGCAGTTGAAGAGGAAATTTTTAAAACACCTGTTCCTGTAATTCCAAATCCATTAAGCACTGAAAAGTTATGGCCAATTGTTGTAGTTACATCAAGTGTTGAATTGGTTCCAATAAAAAGATTTCCTGCTTTAGCACCATTTGCAGCTACTGTTACAACATGTGAAAAACTAACTCCATCGCCAATAAAAACTGGGTTCTTTGGCCCTGGTGTTAAAGCCGTTGCAGTGCCAGAATGACTGATATTTGACCAAGGTGTAGTCGCAGGATTTGTATCTCCCCAATTCCCGTTTCTGATGGTATAAAAAGCAATAACTGCTTCAAAAGGGTCCGCTGGATCTCTATCACCTGCTGTAAACTCACCGTCAATAATTTGTCCAAAAACATTAGGGTCAATAAATATTTCATTGGTTGTTTCATCAACTTCAGTAACATCACCAGTTACCCAAGTTACATCTGCAGGTTGATAATAGGCCGCAACATAAGCTGACTCATCAACCCCTACCCCCGTAACTAAATCTACTTCATCGTAGGTGTACCAATGCTCTACCGAAGCCGCACCTAAATCAAATCCTGTACTTGAAGTCTTCCAATGATATTTTAATGCCTGATTGCTCGCAGTTACAATTGGATGCTCGCTATTAATAGCCCTAATATTAATGTAACCATAACTTGTTGGCGTACCTACAATATTAATACGAGCCGGTGTATATTTATCTGCTGTTCCTAATGGATAAAGGAATGAAACATTAGTTGTATTATATCTTTTTCTAATCCCTCCAGCTGATGCAATACCATCTGTTCTAACCATTTTTGTGCTATTGAAACTAGTTCCAGTGCCAGTAAGCGCATCATATACTCTTGCATTAGATGTTAAGTTCAAGGTAAATAAACCCAAATCAAGCACACCATTTGCTAATCTTAAAGCAATTTCAACCTGCAAATTAGCAACAAGTGTTGATGTGCCGCTTGGCTTATTAATATTTAAAACTTCTACCCTTCCTGCATTATTACCACCAATCGTTTGTGCGCCAGTTCCAACAAGTGATAATCCACCTAAACCATTAATTAGTCCAACAATATAAGCATTACCATGAAGATTAATTTTTCTATTCACATCATTAAAGGCTCCTGCTATAACATTTAAGTCATTTAATATAGTTATTGAAGTTGCAGCGCCAGCTAAAAAACAAGCTGCTGAAGTAGGTTTAAAAACACTAAGGTTATAAAATCCACTCGTAACAGTGCCATTTAGGGTTAAGTACTGCGTGGTAGCACCATTTAAAATTGTGGTGTTTAAACCTGGGGTATAAGTTGTACCAATATTTATCGAAAAATTTCTTTTCACTGAAACATTATTATTATTGGTCTGAAATACAGGGTTATTACCTGTTACAATTACAAAATCCTGATTAATAACTAGTGGATTAGCTGAAATAGGAGAAGAAAGGGCAATACCTGCCCCAATAACCTGATTGGCTAATATTAATTTGCCGCTACCTGATCCTGATTTGTTTATATAAACATTAAATAAAGGTACAGTAGAATTTACTGTAAAATTAGCAGATGAACCGGGTATAGCTAAATTAATTGTCCCCCCGGTAACATCATAGTTTGAAGATCCTAAGAGTAAACCACCATCAACTGCAGTTCCAGTTTCTGGATTAGCAATATTTAAAATACCTCCCGACATGTAGAAGCCTTGTGCTGAATAAGGTAAACAAAAACGCGGAAAATCTGAACTACCGGTTCCAGCTGTAGAACCATCAACATTTAACACACCAGCAGTCATTGCGAAAGTACCTGCTTGTACTCCAACAGAAACAACTGGACGAATTTTCTCAACAGTATTTGTGCCACCATCTATTGATATTAAACCATTGAGGCCCACTATTAAACCTTCATTTCCAATTGAAAAATTACCTGCAGTAATTTTAAACTCACCATCAACCTGAATCCCACTAGCAGTGGCGTTCAACAGAACAGATGCACCATCAATCCATAATCTTGCTGTAGATGGTATTAGAAATAATGTTCCACCATTTAGGCGGGTCAAATTGCTATTAACACCCAATCTAAGTGTTCCATTTAATAATTGAAGAGCATCGCCATTAGTGTAAAATTGTAAATTGCCGGCACTTGCAGAAGTTACTTGTAAAGCTATTCCAGCATCTATACCTTTATTTAGCTTTAAAGTATACAAATTAGTAGCTGCATTGCATGCCAAAAAAGTATTTGTTAAACCAGAAAAAGTTAAATTAATAGCGCCATTTGCAGCTGCTGTGAATTGTGTTGCATTTGAAAACTGAACCAAGCCATTATTGGTAAAATTCCCAAGTACATCCATCTGATGAATAGCATTAAAATTTCCAGCTTTAAAAGTAACACCTGAAGAAATTGTTACATTTTTATTAATCGTAAAATTAATTACATTGCTAGCTGCATTGCCTAATATCAGTTGCAAACTACCAGCAGCTGTATTATTTAAGGTTAAGCTACCATTAATTGTATAATTTGTTGGATTAGTTACATTAGAAAAAACACAAACATTAGCGCTTGCAGTGCTGTTTGAAACAATCAGATTATTATAGGTATCAACAGCTGGCAAGGTACCTGCAACATCATAAAACTCAATTGTACCTCCAGTAGAAGAAACAAAAGCGGTAAAGGTTCCTGAGGGAAAATTTGTCGAATTGATTCTCAATAAGCCTGCACCAGAAACTGAACCTAAAGTATTTCCTGTAATATTTCCTAAATCTAATGATGCATTCACTTGAATAAATGTAGAAATTACGGTTCTTGCAGTAACAGTATTGGTTACGCTCTTATTATTGATAATAAAAACGGCATCTGCTGCACTTGGCACTCCTGGGCCAACTGAAGTTATACCTGTTGGATCTTGTGTCCAAATTAATGCATTACTCCAATCACCACTTGTTAAAGTGTAATAATTGGTTGCCTGCACATTAATACCTGTTAAAACAGCTAATGCAGCTAAGGTTAGAACCTTTTTTAAATAATTTTTCATGTTTCTTGTTTTGAAAATGGTAATCATTGGGATGGCATTTTTAAAATAAAATTTAAACTACACTTTAAAGATTTAGTGCTCTTCAAGGGTTGATCATTCTTTTAAATTTGTTAAACACACAAAACTATCAAATAAAATCGACAAATCGAATTATTATTATGTTAAAAACAATAGCGTATCTGTATTAAAAGAACTTTAACTTATAGATAAAAAAACACAATACATTGTTATTAAATAACTTACAACAATAAAAAGCATTTTTTTAAGTTTATAAAAATCACATAAACTTAACATTACAATATTTACTTCATTTTGATAAAAAACACGCTTTGCGATTAATTTTCAAGAGGCTATAACCAATAAAAATTCGCATTAGAAATGAGGAATAACGATAGTAAGGGCAAATACAATTTACTCAAACTATAACCCATGAACCGATGCAATGAATTAGCTTTGGCCGAATTAGTCGCAAAAATTTGTTCGCTTAGCACATAAGTGCTTCCGATGGATAAATTTTGGCTCGAAAATTATTAGCTATTTGATGAAGATGAACAAATAAATTATTTATTAAGCAGCAAGAAGAAGTAATTAAATATTGTACTTAGTCCTAACTGATGGGCTATCAACAAAATGAATTATTTCTGGCGGAAAAAGATTAAAATAGGAACACCATTAAAGTTGAAATTTTCTCTCATTTTATTTTCCACAAAACGCTTGTAAGGTTCTTTAATATACTGCGGTAAATTGCAATAAAAAGCAAAAGTTGGCGCATGTGTAGGAAGTTGAGTAATAAATTTGACTTTAATAAACTTTCCTTTAAAAGATGGTGGTGGATTGTTTTCTAAAATTGGCAACATGATATCGTTCAATTTTCGCGTTGCTATTTTTTGAATTCTATTTTTATGAACTTCTACAGCTGTTTCTAGCGCTTTTAAAATTCTTTGTTTAGTAATAGCCGACACGAAAACAATAGGCACATCTTTAGATGGGGCAATTTTCTCTTTTATTTGCTGCTCAAATACTTTTGTAGATTGATTATCCTTTTCTATTAAATCCCATTTATTTACTAAAATAACTATGCCTTTATGGTTTCTTTCGGCCAAATGAAAAATATTTACATCCTGCGCTTCAAATCCTTCCTGTGCATCAATCATCAACAAGCAAACATCTGATGATTCAATGGCCCTAATAGACCTCATTACTGAATAAAACTCTAAATCCTCGTGAACTTTTCCTTTCTTGCGCACACCGGCAGTATCAACCAGCACAAAATCATGTCCAAAAGATTGGTAACGTTTATGTATAGTATCGCGGGTAGTACCTGCAATAGCAGTAACAATATTTCTTTCCTCTCCTATTAAAGCATTTAACAGTGATGACTTACCTACATTTGGGCGACCAATGATAGCAAACTTAGGCAGGCGATCTTCCTCATTATCTAATGCAATATCGGGGTTCAAATTTTTCACTACTTCATCTAACAAATCACCCGTTCCCGACCCGCTAGCTGAAGAAATTGGAAATAATTCACCTAGCCCTAAGCTATAAAACTCTGAAATCATGTTGTGACGTTCGCTATTATCAACTTTATTTACAACCACAAACACCTTCTTTTTTGACTTTCTGAGCAATTGTGCCACAATTTGATCATAATCATGAATTCCATCAACCACATCTACAACAAATACAATAATTGCCGATTCATTTATTGCTAACTCAACTTGTTTTCTAATTTCTGCTTCAAATACATCATCACTTCCAATTACGTATCCTCCCGTATCAATAACGCTGAATTCCTTCCCATTCCAATCGCATACACCATAATGTCTGTCGCGCGTAACACCGCTTACTTCATCCACAATGGCATGCCTACTTCCTGTTAATCTATTAAACAAGGTTGATTTTCCTACATTTGGTCTTCCTACAATGGCAACAATATTACTCATGTTATTTTTTTTGGAGCGCAAAGGTAACCAATATAATATTGATTAGTAATTAATTGCATTTTGGCGGTGTTAAAATTTCAAAGTTATGATGTTATACACAATAAAAAAGCGGCTACCTGATGCAGGTAGCCGCTTTTTGTCTATAATAAAATTATTTTTTATTACTGTTTTATCAATCTAAAAACTGATTTATCACCAGCTTGATTAGTTGCATTGATGATGTAAACACCATTTTCTAACTCAGCACCAACTACAAATTTTTGGTTGGTTACTGCTTTAATTTCTTTCACTAAACGTCCTGTCATATCAAAAATATTAACTTGAACATCTTCGTTACCAGAAGCACTTACCACAATGTTAGTTTCCCCACTGAAAGGGTTTGGCATCGCATTCATTTCTAATCCAACAACATTAAAATTAGGTAATAAATTACCTTCTTCATCAAAAGCTGCATCATCTTGCGAACCATCTTCCTTAGCAATACTGCTAATTCCAATTGCACAAGCTGAACCAAAATTACCCCAAACCGCAGCTCTTTTAGCTCTAACGGTAACATTATATTGCCCAACCACTAAGCCAGCAACTGTGTTAAAATATACTGCCGCAGGATTTGATACAACCTTAGAAGCAACAAGCACATCTGTAGTTAAATCTCTAAATTCAAATTCGTACTGTATTGCTCCTAATATATAATCTGCAACCAAACGACCAGTTGAAATCTTATAGGTAAATTTATTGCAATCAACACTTCTCACTTGTGTATTTGGAACCCCACAAATTGAAGGATTACAATAAGTTCCTATCGTACAAAAAGCACTATAATCACTAAATAAATTACTAATAAATGCTCTAATTCTTATTTTATATTGAGTTCCAAATTGAATGGTTGGCAATAATTGATTTGTTAAAAGATAGTTTGTAGTTGTATTTTTAGTATTCAATAAAGTTACACCTGCTGCATCCCAAATTTCCCATTCATAGCTTGTAACGCCAATAATTGGGGAACAAAAAATTGCTGTATTTAAAGCAAGTTCTTGATTTGCACAATCTTGAGGTCTTAAAGCCGTTGCAGGTACACAACTTGAAAACACTGGACTTACAGAAGCAGAAGCGGTGCAACCATTATTCGATGTTACAATTACTGAATAGTTTCCAGTAGTTGTAACAGTAATTGAATTTGTTGTTTCACTGGTACTCCATGAATTACCTGAGACAGCTGAAGATGTTAAGGTTAAAACATTGCCCTGACATTGTGTTAAAGCTCCACTGGCTGTAATTATTGCAGTTGGACTAGCTTGCACTGTTACTTGTGTTATAGCAGTTAATGTTGGTATGGTGTATTTCAAACAAAATCCATTGCCCATTGCATAACCATTGTTATTGTTAAAATAATTTAATGATTTAATATCTGAAGTAGTTCCACTTGAAACACTTACCCAGTTAACACCACCATCGTTTGTTCTTAAGATATTTCCACCATTACCGGCAACCACGGCAGCAGTAGCAGACTCCATCATAGCTCCATAAAGATCTACTCCAACAACACTTCCTATGTTATTCCAAGTTATACCTGCATCTGCTGTTAATTGTACTTTTCCTCCTTCACCTGTAACTATTCCGTTAGATAAGTTTAGTGAGATAGCATAAAGATTTGTAGTAAGGGCAGAATTTTGAGCAAACCAAGTTATTCCACCATCTGCTGAAAATAAAATTGTTCCATTGTTACCTACAATATAGCCTCTACTTGAATTAACAAAAGTAATTGCATTTAAATTTTCGGTTCCTTGTGTGCTTGCATTCCAAGTAGCACCGCTGTTAGTAGTTGTCAATACGCTTCCATTTTCACCTACAGCAACCCCATTGGTAGCCGAAAAAAACCATACACCATTCAATCTTTCAGTTACACCACTGGTTTGAGCGTTCCAGGTTGCACCACCATCAATTGAATTTACAATTGTACCATTGTTACCTACTGCCCAATAAGAATTTGCATCAAAACAAAAAACACCATTCAAGTTTTCACTTGTTCCGCTCGTTCTTGCTGACCAAACAATACCACTATTTGTTGTTTTGTTAATGGTTCCAATATTACCTACAGCAATGCCTGCCGCAGCGCTATAAAAACTAGCAGCATTCGCATTAATTGCAGCATTTTGATTTGACCAAGTAACACCTGCATTTGTTGTGCGGTATGTTACTCCCCCATCTCCTACTAAAACCATTATGTTATTTGCTCTTGCATGGGCGCTTGTATAATTGGCTGTTCCTCCAGGGCCTATTTGCGTATAATTAGTTCCTGAATCAGTTGAACGTAAAACTACACCAGCATCTCCAACAATATTTATTCTTGCATTGAAACGCATTTGGCAAGATCTTAAGTTTTGTGATGTACCACTATTTTGTGCCACAAATGCACCGAGATTAGTACTCTTTCTAAATATAACTCCTCCATCACCAACAATTGTTGCTACGTTGGCACCGTTAATTCCAAGTCCATTTAAATTGGCTGTGGTTCCACTTACTAGTGCTGTCCAAGTTGTTCCTGCATCTATTGAGCGCAACACAACGCCATTATTTCCAACTGCATAACCACGCGCTATGTTTGCACCTGTGCTGAATTGTATTTCATTTAATTGCTCTGCGGTACCGCTGGTTTGAGAAGTCCAGGTTGAACCTCCATTTATGGTACTTAAAATTGTGCCATTAGCACCACAAGCATAACCAGTATTTGCATCAACAAAGTAAACCGACATTAAATTTTGACCAGTTCCACTTGTTTGTGTTGTCCAGTTGTTTCCTTTATCGGCAGTGAACATGATTAAACCACCATCACCTACAACATATCCAGCTAAGGTATCAATGAAGTGAACAGCATTTAAATTTTGTGTAGTACCTGTATTTAATGTAGTGTATACATTGCCATTATTATATGATCTGCGCATAAAACCGTCATTTCCTACAATAAAAACACGGGTATTGATACTGTAAACATCATTTAAATTAGTTGTTCCTCCGTTTGGCGATTGCTTTACCCAGCCGCTAGTACCTGCAACTTGATAGTTACCGCTTTGAGTAACATTTAAAGAAGCTGAATTAGCACCCGGCACATAAATGCCATCTTTGTACCACTGATAATTGGATCCACCGGTAGCGTTTAAATTAACATTGCCACCCTCACAAAAAGTCACAGGACCATCTGGCGTAACAACTGTTTGTGCAATTAAAGTTGTGCTTGCAGCTAACAATGCTATGGCAAACAACTTTACTTGAGTAATTGATTTTTTCATTTTATTTTATTTATAATTAGTACTAAATTATTTTTATTAGGAACAAATTTAAGAAAAATCTTATTTAGAATTTAAATAAACTAGGCAGTCTAAATTTATGCGCTTTTTTTTAATATTTAAAGGATGTTTTAAGAGCTATTGAAGATAAAAAATTAATTCCCCATCAAAAAAGTGATTTAAAAATTTGTTTAATAATTATTATTTGTATTATTGCATCGCAATATTTCTATTGTCAAAGCATTTTTCTATGCTTGTTATTACCACAAAAAAACAAATTAATTTATTGATTCAATCGCTGTTTATTTCAAAAAAAACACACCCTTTTTCTGCTAACTAAAACTATTACATGTATACTGAAAACGAATTAAGTGAAAAGCTTGTAGGCGACCTAAAGACTATGGCGTCCAAACTAAAAATCGACAATCTAGAAAATCTAACTAAAAAAGAAATTATAGATTTGATAATTACAAAAACAACAATACCTGCTAAAAATGCTGATGAAGCGCCTAAAAAGAGAGGAAGAAAACCTAAAGTAGCTGTAAAAGTGGAAGATGATCCTTTGATAGAAATTCAAGAAAACAATGACTTTGAACTTGCAAGAGAAAACGAACTTTTACAAGAAACAATGGCTGAGAAAGTCGCTGAATCAAATGTTGTAAATGAAGTTGAAGAACCAACAAAAATTGAATCACAATCAGAAACAGAAAATACAGTTCAAGAAGAAGGCGTTTCTGAAAATATACAAAAAGAAGCACCAAGACAAGCTAAACCTATTACCAACGGACCTCCAAGAAAAGAATTTAATCAACCTAGAGAACAACCTAGAGATCCAAATAAAGAGCAGCCAAAGGAACAGGCTAAAGATCAAAACAACATAAATAGTAATCAAAACAAGGAAAATAGCAACCTTGAACCACGCCAGAAAGGGAATGAAAATAACTTTGCGCGTAGATTTCCTTCACAAGAAAGGAAACCTGAAAATACCTATAATTTTGATGGCATTGTAAATAGCGAAGGTGTACTCGAAATTATGCCTGATGGCTATGGATTTATGAGATCATCAGATTACAATTATTTAAATTCTCCTGATGATATTTATGTTTCTCAATCACAAATAAAATTATTTGGTTTGAAAACTGGTGACACAATAAAAGGTGCCATTAGACCTCCAAGAGAAGGAGAAAAGTATTTTCCTTTAATAAAAGTTGATAGTATTAATGGCAGAGAACCATCTTACATTAGAGATAGAGTGCCTTTCGATTATCTTACGCCTCTTTTTCCATACGAAAAATTTAAACTAACAGGACACGCTCAAAATAATATGAGCACACGTGTTTTCGACTTAGTAACCCCTATTGGAAAAGGACAAAGAGCCTTAATTGTAGCCCAACCAAAAACGGGTAAAACAGTTTTACTAAAAGATATTGCAAACGCCATTGCAGCTAATCATCCTGAAGTTTATTTAATTATATTGTTAATTGATGAAAGGCCAGAAGAGGTAACCGATATGGCGCGCAGTGTAAAGGCCGAAGTAATTGCTTCAACTTTTGATGAACCGGCTGATCGGCATGTAAAAATCGCAAATATCGTTTTAGAGAAAGCAAAACGTATGGTGGAATGTGGACATGATGTAGTTATTTTATTAGATAGTATTACACGTTTGGCAAGAGCTTATAACACTGTACAACCAGCTTCAGGAAAGGTTTTAAGCGGTGGTGTAGATGCTAACGCATTGCACAAACCAAAAAGATTCTTTGGATCGGCAAGAAAAATAGAGAATGGAGGTTCGCTTACCATTATTGCTACTGCATTAACCGAAACTGGTTCAAAAATGGATGAAGTAATTTTTGAAGAGTTCAAAGGAACAGGCAACAGCGAATTGCAATTAGATAGAAAAATTTCTAATAAACGCGTGTTCCCTTCTATTGATATTGTTGCTTCAAGCACAAGAAGAGACGATTTATTATTAGATAAAGATACATTACAACGCTTGTGGATATTAAGAAAATACTTAGCAGACATGACACCATTAGAAGCCATGGAGTTTTTGCAAGAGCGCATGCGTAATACACAAAACAATGATGAGTTTTTACTTTCAATGAATAGTTAATACCGCTAACTTTACGCAATTTGCTTAACACCAGCATTTATTTTGAGATAAAAAAAACACTGCCACCAAAAGTAACATTGGTGGCAGTTTCTAAAACAAAACCTGTTGATGATATTTTAAGTATTTATCAATGTGGCCAAAGAATTTTTGGTGAAAACAAAGTTCAGGAATTGTGCAGCAAATTTGAATCGATGCCTAAAGATATTGAATGGCATTTAATAGGACATTTACAAAGTAATAAAGTAAAATACATTGCTCCATTTGTTGCGCTTATTCATGCCGTTGATAGTTTAAAACTTTTGCAGGAAATTAATAAACAAGCACAAAAGAATAAGCGCGTAATTAATTGTTTATTACAAATTTACATTGCCAAAGAGGAAAGTAAATTTGGGCTCGATGTTGATGAAGCAATTTCAATTTTGCATTCCCCAGAATTTATTGCACTAGAACATATTAATATTGTTGGATTAATGGGTATGGCAACGAACACAGATGACCAATCAATTGTAAAAAAAGAATTTACTCAACTAGAAAATTTTTATCAAGAATTGAAAAAAGATAACACCATTGCCCATTGTAATTTTAGTATTTTAAGTATGGGTATGAGCAACGATTATTCGCTGGCCATTGATTGTGGCAGTAACATGGTTAGAATAGGTAGCTCTATTTTTGGCAACAGATAATACAAAGCAATGAGGGGTGAATATTTTGGTATTATAACTGCACTATGTTGGGCAGTTGGCATTTTTCCATTTACCATGAGCACCCGCTATTTTCAGGCAACGCATATTAACCTCATGCGTTTGTTATTAGCATTGGTTTTACTTTGTCCTTTTATTATTCTAAAAGAAAACATATCATTTTCTAATTTATTTTTATTTCCAGGTTATCAAAATTGGCTTTGGTTAGGCTTATCTGGTGTGGTTGGATTGGCTTTGGGTGATTATTTTTCTTTTTCGGCATTCAAAGCAATAGGCGCGCGTAATTCAAGTATATTTTCAACACTGGCTCCTGGCACTGCAATTATTTTCGGTTTTTTGATGCTAGGAGAACAAATTAATTTAATCGGCATTACGGGGATTTTAATAACTATTTCGGGAATAATATATATTAGTTTACAAAAAAAAGACAATCAAAGTAAAATGAGTTTGGTTGGTATGGGACATGCCATTGGTGCAGCGCTCTGCCAAGGAGCAGGATTAGTGTTAGCAAAAAAAGCTTACGAAAATAATTTGATTGAAATTGCACCTTTTCATGCAGCATGGCTTAGAATTATGGCAAGTGTAATTGTGTTACTTGTTTTCGCGTTGTTCAGTAAACAAATAAAACCTATCGCCAGAAATTTGGTGAAACAAGAAAACAAAAAAGGGCTTATTTATTTAGCTCTCGGTACACTATCAGGCACTGTGTTAGGATTAACCTTTGCTATGCAAACTATATCAACTATCGACTCTGCAGTGGCACAAACCATTTTTTCTTTGGTACCAGTTTTTGCTATTCCCTTAGCTTATGTATTTCATAAAGAAAAAATTACAGGCTCAATAATCTTTGGTGCATTGATTGCTATTACTGGAGTAATGGTATTGATTTGGAGAAATAATATTATAGATTTTATAAGCCCTTAATTTAAGTGACCACAAAAATATTTTGTGCAAACTTATGACTCACTGTGTGCTTAACTCCTTTTACTTCTATCACAAGGATGGCATCATAGGCCTGTTTCGAAACAACTTTTATTTTGCTACTAATGCCCAAGCCAACTTTTACAACATATTGTAAAAAAGGAGTTGAATTATCTTTCACTGCAACCATTTTACAAGATTTACCAGGTTCAATTTCATCTAATGTTTTTTGAATTCTGGTTTTGATTTCACCTTTCGCATTGGGAATGGCATCTCCATGAGGGTCAAATTCAGGAAAACCCAGCAACTCATCAATACGGTCGACTAATTTTGCAGATTGAATATGCTCTAACTGTTCAGCCACCTCATGCACTTCATCCCATGTAAATGATAGCTTTTCATATAAAAATGTTTCCCATAATCGATGTTTTCTAAGTACATCTATGGCTCTTTTTTTTCCATCACGTGTTAGGGTAATTTTACCATATCGTTCAAAATTAACCAATTTCTTTTCCTTCAGTTTTTTAATCATATCGTTCACTGTTGCTGGTCTTAACGACAGCATACTAGCCAATTCATTAGTGCCTACTTCCGATTGTCCACTGGCTAAATTTAGTTTGAGAAGTGCTTTTAGGTAATTTTCTTCTGTAAATGATAACATTTTACAAAAATAATAAATATAATCGAAATGTTTTGTTTTGCTTATCTAACTTTTATACTTTTACATACCTTATTTTAATTTTTAGACCTATTGAATTTATTTAAATATATTACCTTATCACTATTTTTGACAACCTGCATTGGCGCAAAATCGGTTTTTGCACAATTGTATGAAATTGAAGGTAAGATTACGTGCAACGATGAATTTGTGCCATTTGCCAATGTAATTATTGAAAAAATTCAGGTTGGTGTAACATGTAATGATGTTGGCATTTATAAATTAAAAGATATACCAAAAGGAAGTTATACAATAAGCGTTTCATCTATTGGGTATAAAAAGTTAGAAAAAAAAATACAACTTAAAAAAAACCTTATTATCAATTTTGAATTAGAATTGCTAGAAATAAAACTGAATGAACTTGTAATTACAGGTGTTAGTAAAGCCACACGCATTAAAGAAAACCCGCTATCAATAAGTAGTGTAGGAATAAAAAGTATCGAACAAAGTAATGAAAGTAATATTATGGATGTGTTGCAAAAAAACAGCACTGGAGTGAGCATGTTAAAAACTGGACCTAATATTTCGAAGCCTTTTATAAGAGGTTTAGGTTACAATCGTGTATTAACTTTATTTGATGGTATCAGGCAAGAAGGACAACAATGGGGCGATGAGCATGGCTTGGAAGTAGATGCCTATGGTATACAAAGTATTGAAGTGATTAAAGGTCCAGCAAGTTTGATGTATGGTTCAGATGCTGTGGCTGGTGTAGTGAGTTTTATTCCGCAATTTGCTGATACAACTTTAAAAGGAATGCATGGCAAAATTTTAAATGAATATCAACACAATAATAATTTAATTGGCAGTGGTGCTTATATTCATCATACAATAAAGAAATTATCATACAGCTTTAATG
>CAMBZU010000016.1 GCA_945872355.1 Chitinophaga pinensis | reverse complement strand
TTCATCTTCTTCATTGTTCAATTGCCTTTGGAGCGAATCTTTTGCTAATTTAATTTTTGAAATATCTTGTGTATAAAATAAGTCGACAGCTCTTCCCAAATTAACATTTGCATTGTTACTGTAAACAGGAAATTGTCGGTAAATGATTGCATTCACTGTATCAATTACTGAATTATCATATATTTCAGAACCAATGGATAACGAATTTTCTGTAATTTTATTGACCGCTTGTGATCTTGTAAGACCAACAAGATTAGGCAAATCAACTTTTTCACCTTTTAAACCATCACCTAACACCAAATCAATTTTTGATTCTTGCATAATTGGTTCGCCTGGCTTTATTTCTCGACCTTTATACAATTGTTTCAACACTGCATCTTTTGCATAATCGGGTTCATACTTTAAATTCCCTACCACTAAGCCATAGGTTTCTAACACTGCCGTTGCTTGTCTTAAAGAAAAATCAATCAACTTTGGCATTTTAATGGTTGGCGGTTTAAATGCGTTTATGGTGATATAAACTTTTCTATTTTGTTTCACTTCAGAACCAGGCGTTGGATTTTGATCAATAACGGTACCTTTTTTTTGATCAAAAACATAAATTGAATCATTGATGATAAATTCAAGGTCGATGTTTTTTTCTAAGTCCTTGAGTTCATTTATTGTTTTACCATTTAAAGCAGGAACTTTTACAGTAATACCATGTAGCGTATAACTTTTTAACCATTGCAACACGCCCCATATCAATATCGCATAAATTGCTGATATGATAAAAACATGTTTAAATAAACTACTACTATTAGATGAAGCCATATTTGAAAAACAAATGCAAATTTAATTGAATTAATTAAAATGATTCAGAAAGTTTAAGCAGTAGTTTTAGCAGCAGCTATTAAAGCTTTTCTCTTAAAGCCGAAATCGAGTATACGATCAATAAAATCGAATGGTTTATAGCCATTAATTGCTGTTTGATGAAAAATACACGTTGCAGGCGTCATACCTGGCAGTGAATTAACCTCAATAAAAATTACCTCAACATGCGCTGGACTAAAAATTCTAACAAATGCATCAATTCTGGCATAACCTTCAATATTTAGGATACGCGCAGCTTTCAGCAATTGAGATCGAACAAGATTAGAAATTTTTTGAGCTTCAGCAGTATTAACATCATATCTTGCAGGTGTTATATTTTGTCCTTGCCCAGCTAAAAACTTTTCTTCCAATGAAAGTACTTCACCTTCGGCTAAAGTTTCGCTGGCTTCAAAAATTTCATATTCAATTTCATTTTTATCATTATAGGAAGTTAACAATCCCCCTGTAATTTCTATAAAGTGATTGGCGCCATTGGCACTTATTAATTCCTCAATTAAGAATTCTTTTTTTTGTGGAAATTCCTCATTCGATTTTACTTTTAATTGTAATGCATCCGCTGCTATCAAGGGCAAATCTGATCTAAAAATGAGGGAGGCAAAGGCTTCTAAATCTTTTCTTGATTTAATTTTTTTAACTGCGCTGCTACAGCCATCATCTACTGGCTTAGCAATTAAAGGATATGCAACATGCTGTTCAATGGAATGAATAACTTCTGCCGTTTTTTGCTTCCAATCCATTTCATTAACCAACATGTGCTTAGCAGCCAAAAGACCTGCTTGCATTAATATTTCGTTGGTGATATATTTATTGATTGTAGTTTGAGAACTCTTAACTCCACTTCCATTGTATGGAATACCTAGCGCATCTAATTTGCTTTGTACCGCGCCATCCTCACCTGGGCGGCCATGCAATGCTATAAAAACGATATCCACCATTTGCTTTAACTGCTCATAACTTATTTGTTCGGGATCAATTGTGGCTTGACTTCCCGTAAAAAAATTAGTTATAGGTGCGGCATCTGTTTTTACTGAAGTTATAAATGGATGTTCAAAAAAATGATTTACCTTTTCATTGATATCATCAGCATTGTCTTTCAATAAAATATTAATTGGCAGCGTAAAAAGCTGATGCTTTTCATTGCTTCCTGTAAGGAAAATAGGAACAGGCAAATACTTTTCAGAGGAGGCTAATTTTTCGTAAATATTTCTGCCACTTTCAACTGATATATGTCGCTCACTGCTATAACCACCGAGTATTACAGCCACTTTTATTTTATTACTATAAGCGGCATTGTTTTTTTTAATATTCGCATTTAGGCGATCAAATAATTGAATTACATTAAACTGGTTTTTATTTAAAACTGCTCGCTTTTTAAGCGAAGTACTGATAATGAACGTAAGAAACTGTGAAGGATTTAAACCAATTTCGGCCGCTTGATGGAAGAAAAAGGAAGAAGGCATCATACCTGAAGTTGTATTTGGATCGTTCAGAAAAACCTTACCTTCATCATTTATAAACCCATCAATTCGGGCATATACATCAAAGCGCAAGGAAGAAAAAAGCAATTTGCAAGCGGTGGCAATATCTTGAATTTGATTTTGAGGCAAATCTATAGGGGTAATTTTACGCGCTAAACCGGGTAAGTATTTACTTCTATAATCGAATAAATCTTGTCCTTTTCTTATTTCTGTTGGAGGCAATGCAATAATTTCTTTATCCCCGTTTACAAAATGTTCTACTACAATGCATGAAAATTCTTTGCCTTTAATAAATTGCTCAATGAGCACTTCAGTTTCTCCATCTAAGGCTTCCAAAATAATTTCATTCTCATTTTGTTTCAAATTATTTAAAGCACTCAATAAGTCTTCGGGGTGCAATATTATTTTGTCTAATAAAACATTTTCGCCATCAAGAAGTAGCATTTTTATAGGCATGCCAATACCTTCTCTAATATCTGACCATTGACGGATGTTTTCAATTTTTGCATCCTCAGCTAAATCAAACCAATATTTTACCTTAAATGCTAATCTGAAAAAACTTTTATTCATGGCTTCACAAAAGTGTTCAAAAGAGTCTTGTTTCAGTATGCTAATGCCAATAGAGGAGCCTTGCGTAGGCGCTTTTAGCACCATTGGAAAATTGACCAAAGCCATGGCTTTTTCATATACTTTCTTTTTATTTGCTGCTACCCACTCATGCCTACCAACTGTAATAAAATTTGGGCAATTAAAATTGGCTTCATTCATTAATTGCTTTTGAATTACTTTATTGATGCCAACCGCAGAAGGATAAATACCCGAACCGGAATAAGGAATGCCATAATAATCGAACAGCCCTTGTATTGTGCCATCTTCACCATATGGACCATGCAAGCAAAGAAAGGCAAAATCTATTTTACTTTTTAATTGATGAGGCGTTAAAATTTGTCCAATCTCTTCCGCCATTTGATTTGCTAAATTTTCATTATCCAAAATTAGACTTTCGGCATAAACTTGAAATTGATTTGGGCTATTTTTGAGAAATGAAACAGGAGGATAAAAATCGCGGATACTACCTTTGTAGATATATTTCCAATCGAGTTCAATAAAATTTCCGAAGCTGTCAATAAATATAGGAATAGCTTCAAATAATGATTTATTGAGATTATCATAAACTGTTCTACCACCTGCAAAAGAAATTTCGCGTTCACGCGAAAAGCCACCAAATACAATTCCTACCTTTAACTTCATTGTTTAGTTTTTATAAGTGCGTTGTTTATTAATGCTAAATAAATAGTTTTCGGAAACCAATATTTGCTAAACAAAAATAAGCTATGAAATGCTTAGTTTCATAGCTTATTGAATATTACTTTAACAATTAAATGTTAAATAGTATTTAAGGCGTTTAAATGTTTTACGATCTTCTTAAAAGCAAGATATCTGTGGCTTATGGCATTTTTAGTATAGGCATCCATTTCAGCAAAAGTATTATCAAATCCTTTAGGTATAAAAATTGAATCGTACCCAAAACCACCAGAACCTTTAGGTTCAGTTGTGATTTCACCTTCAATTACACCATCAAAAAGGTGTTGCTCACCATCTAAAACTAAACAAATTACTGTTCTAAATTGCGCTTTTCTGTTACTTTTATTTTTCATTTTACTTAAAAGCAACTCAATATTGTCTTTATCGCTTTTTTGTTCACCTGCAAATCTTGCGCTGTAAACACCGGGCAAACCATTTAAAGCATCAACTTCTAAACCAGTATCGTCGGCGAAACAATTTTTTCCAAAAACGCCATAAATATGCATGGCTTTAATTTGGGCGTTTGATGCCAAATCAAGTCCGTCTTCATCAATATCTTGATTAAAGCCAAGTTGATCGAGACCTACTAATTGCATGTGCGAGGAGAGCATATCTTGCACTTCTATCACTTTGTTTAAATTATGCGTGGCAAATACCAATTCCATAATACTTGTTTTTTTCGTTGGTGGTTGAAATTTTACTTCGAACAATTGATATTTTTTTAAACTATTTAATTTTACAATACAGGCTTAAGAAAGTTCACCTAATTTACGCATTAATAAAAGAATGTAGCTTCAAAGCTAATCAAACTAATTCATCCCAAAGCAAGGGAATTCTTGAATCGATGGGACTTACCGCCGTTTTTATTTTCAAAAAAGCACATTATTTAGATCATACTAAATAGTTTGTGACCGCTTATTATTACAGCAATTTTTTTGACTAATTCTCCCTCATGCATATTTTATGTAAATGCAATAATAAATATAATTTGAATAGTTTAATACAGTATTATTCAACTATTGGAGTAATAAATCAATTCGTATTATTAACTAATAAAAACATCCGATTAAATTTTCATTAAAAAAGCAATTCAGCATAATCTTTTCCTGTGTATTTTAAAATAAGGTTATTTTTTCCTTCAATTAAAACTTGGCTGTCTCTGAATTTTTCATAATCGAAATCTATTTCAAAAAACAGATAACGGTATTTGTGTAAATTTAAACCATTTGCCTCAATTAATTGCTGTTTTGATTGCTTGTTTATTTCTTGAAGAAAAAGCAGTTGTGGTTTTACTTTATGGGCCATGTAATAATCAATGGCAATTAACTGTTTGAGCTTATGGTCGTGATTGTAATTGATTTCAACATATTCATTCAGCAATTGATACACATCTGCTAAACTGTGCCGATGAAAATTACTTTTTGAATTAAAGTGATTTGCTAATCCTAATAAAAAATCAAAAACGCTGTAATTTGCAGTAATATATTTTAAACTGTTTATTGCTCTTTTCTTATTCCAATATATTTCTAAAACTTCTTCTAAAATTGATATTTGCTGCAATTCATGTGCTGAAAGATAATTACTTTCAATAATTTGATAAGGAGGAGCTGGATCAAATTTGTAGCCATGCGATTCATATTTCAATCTTACTGGTGTACCTTTTAAAAACTTTAAAAAGCCTAATTGCAATTCAGAAGGAAAAATTTTAAACACTTCTTCAAAACTATATTTAATATCTTCCCAATAATCAAGCGGAAGGCCAACAATAAGGTCTAAATGCATCTCAATTTTATGATGCAATTGCTCAATGACCTTTTTTGTTTTTTCGAAATTTTGTTTTCTACTCACCTCCAAATTTGCTTTTTGATTTACTGTTTGAATACCTATTTCAAACCTAAATAAACCAGGAGGTACATGTTCATTGATAAACTGAATAATTTCGGGATGCACAATATCAGCTGTGATTTCAAATTGAAAAACATTGCCGGGCTTGTGATTGGCTAAAATAAATTTAAATATATCAATTGTAAAGTCTTTTTTAACATTGAAAGTGCGATCTAAAAACTTGATTACCTTGCCATACTGCATCAAATGAAGTAAATTTTGTTTAATAGCTGCATTGGGCAAATACCTTACTTTATTATCTAAACTAGCCAAACAAAATTCGCATTTATAGGGGCAACCTCTTGATGTTTCGATATAACAAACTTTGTTTTTTAGTTCAGCAACATCATCACTTTCATAAGGCATTAAGGTATCGTAATTTTGTACATCAAAAGTTACTGATTGCTCAATATACTTTATTTGACCGTTTTCTTTTCTAACCAAATTAGGTATTAACTCAACATGAGGATAAGTATCTAAAAATTGCCCGAATGGAATTTCACCTTCGCCAGTAATTATATAATCAATTTCGTTTATTTCAATAACATCTTTCCATTCGTAGCTTACTTCGGGGCCGCCCAGTAAAATTTTTATGGCAGGATTAAGGACTTTTATTTTTTTTATTACTTCAATGGTTTGGGTAATATTCCAAATATAGCAGCTAAAAGCAAGTATATCATAATTTGCACAAGCTAAAGCAACAGCATCTTTATCTTCTTTGATTGAAAACTCTTTGTACTTTATGTTATGCTTATCCTTATTTAAATGATAAAGTAATCTAACAGCCAAGTTTATATGGATGTACTTGGCGTTAAGTGTAGTAAGTAAAACTTTCAAAAAAGGTAGTTATTAAAATTAAGTTGTTTTTATTTTTGAATGGTTAATTTACCATTTTGACTTTTAATTCCGTTGAATATTTGGTAAAAATATAAACCTTGCGGCACTTCACTAATATCAACAGCAGCAAGCGTTCCATCTTGATAATGACAATTTCCTTCAAAAACCAAAGCGCCTTTTGCATCATACAATTTAAATGTTTGATTTGATTGATGTTTGGCTAACTTGATGTAGATCATATTTTGTGCAGGATTTGGATACACATTTTGTGTATTTTGAAATTCAAAACTTTGCACTGATACTGGATTGTAGAACACTTCAATATCATCAACTTTGAGCACACTTCCAGGAAGTAACAAATTATTGCCATTTTGAAAATTACCAGATGCAAAGGTGATATTCAAAGAATCTGCGATAGGCCAACCATTATATGTAATAGGCACTTGAAAATAAGTGTAATTGCTCACTGCCGGAAGTTTTATGAGCATAGAATCTAACCTTATTGAAGTATTAGAATTAACATCAAATTTAGAAATAAAAACACCAACTAGGGCGGTATCATTGCCAGTGGTTGCATACTTATAATAGCCACTTACCATGGTAGGATTTTGAAGCACTCCCATACCGCCCATAAAGTTATTTTGACCAAAATAGCCATTGGTAGCAAAGCCAAGGGTATCTCCAAAATTACTCACAACATTTTCAATTTGCAAAGCATATTGCCCACTGTGCGCGTCGGTAGTTTGCGTTACGCAAGGTGTTTGATTTATTAAAACAAAATTGGGAGTCCACCAATTTGTAGGTTCAAGACTTTCAACTGTGTTCCATGTTTCGAAATCAGTGCTTGGCGCACCTACTGCACCTGTAAAACCTACATTATCAAATAAAATTTCGCTGCCTGGCATGGCAGCACTTCCATTGAATGATGAACTTGTAAAAAAACCAACCAAGCTATCAGGCACAGTGTTGCTATCTACCCAGTTTATAACAGCAGTGTATACTTGATATGAATTTTGCACACCAGTAAAAACGATACTTGCAGCACCAATAGGATTGGGCATTCCAAACTTTTTGAAGGCAACTAATATGGCAGCAGTATCATTTGGCTGCATCGAAAATTTAGCAAAACATTTTAAACTATCAGGTCTTACATTGATAGGAATACCGCCAACAATTGAATTAGCACTTGGTGTTCCTAAAAAGATAACGCCTGGCAAAGTATCAGTATTATTGGTAACTGTAATTAACTTGGCAGCAAAATTTCCGGCAAAAGCATCTGTTGACTTTTGCACATTATCAGCTTGTGTTGCATAAAATGATTGTAAATTTGTTGTGAGGCCAAAACTTGGTTCATCAAAATAGAATGCTGTTGACCAATTTTCGAAGCCGCCATTTGGCACTGTTTGCGCATTTAAAGCACTAAAGATGCCAATTGAAGCAAGGGTAAAAAGTAATTTTTTCATGATTGTAAAAATTTATTTCAAAAGTAATTAAAATATGTACGAGGGGTATAAGTTTAAACGTTAAAAATTTTCCCTGGATTTAATATATTATTTGGATCAAACACTTTTTTAATACCAATTTGCAATTGGATTTGAGCGCTTGATTGTGCAATTTCTAAATAGTTTTTTTGAACCAAACCAATACCATGTTCACCACTAATAGTGCCGCCTAAACTCACACATAATTGAAATATTTCTGCAATCCCTTTTGGCATTTCATTGATCCAAACATCATCGGAAAGTTCGCCTTTAATGATATTTACATGCAGGTTACCATCTCCGGCATGCCCGTAGCACACCGACTTAAAACCATATTTGCGACCAATTTCCTTAACGCCTTTGAGTAATTTTGGAAGTTCGGCCCTTTTAACAACGGTATCTTCCTCTTTGTATATGGAGTTGCTTTTAACCGCTTCGGCTACACTTCTCCTCATTTTCCATAAGTTTTGTTTCTGTGCCTCGCTGTCAGCAAAAAGAATTTCACCACATTCAAATTTTGAGACCACCTCTGCTACCTGCTCTGCCTCTTTTAGCAAAACATCCAAATCATTTCCATCTAATTCAATGAGCAAATGCGCTTGCACATCGGGCGGCACTATTAAATTGATGCCATCTACATATTTCAAGGTCCAATCAATAGCATCGCGTTCCATAAACTCCATAGCACTTGGCACAATGCCTGCATGAAATACTGCAGCCACAGCAGCGCAAGCATTTTCGGCCTCATTAAAAGGCACTAACATTAATACGTTTTTTTGAGGCAAAGGAATTAATTTGAACACAATTTTAGTTACCACACCCAAAGTGCCTTCGCTACCTATTAAAAGATGTGTAAGACTGTATCCTGTGCTATTTTTAAGTGTATTGGCACCTGTCCAAATAACTTCGCCATTAGGTAAAACCACTTGTAAATTAAGCACGTAATCTCTTGTTACCCCATACTTAACAGCTCGCGGCCCACCGCTGCAATGCGCAATATTTCCGCCTAAAAAACAACTCCCTCTACTTGCTGGATCAGGAGGATAAAACAAGCCTTTTTTAGCTACTTCATCCTGAAAAACCTGATTTATAACGCCCGGCTCCACAGTAGCTTGTAGGTTTTGCTCATCTATCTCAATAATCTGGTTAAAATTTTCCATACTAAGCACAATGCCGCCATACAATGGTAAAGCTCCGCCGCTTAAGCCTGTTCCTGCACCTCTTGGTGTAACAGGAATCTTATGAAGATTACAATACTTTAGCAAAGCAGCAATTTGAGCTACCTCATTGGGTTTAAGCACCAATTGAGGTTGCAAACTAATATCTTCAGTTTCGTCTTTGCTATATTTTAAAAGATTTTCAGCATCATTTAATATTTGGCCATTATGGCAAATGCTGGCAAAAAAATCTAAATCGCTTTGTGTAATTAATTTATAATCCATCACTTTTGCTTGTTATAATTAATATTATCTTCTTTAATTAATGATTCAAAATGTGCAATTTGATTGGCATTAATTTGGGTGTTTTTTTTAAGTTCATTAATTAAACGAGCTTCCATACCAACTGATTCTTTTTGATTATTTGAATGCAAATAAATATAAAATTTATAGTATATAAATATGGCATTTTGAGGAAATCTTTCTATGAGCACATTTATGTGCTGCAAGGCTTTATCATAATTTTTTTCTTCGAGATAAATTTTCATTAAAAAATAATTTCCTTCGGTACTTAAATATTTATTCGAGTTTTTAGCGGCTGTTTGTAAATATTCAACTCCTTTCTTTTTATCTCCTTTAGGATAAAGATATAAATAAGGCGCAAGCATCGGATATTTTTTGGCTGTTACAACAATGTGGTAGTTATACAAACCAGAAGAAAGATAAAAAAAGGGATATTTTGTTTCTGAACCAAAACTCTTTTCTAAATATTTTAGGCAGCTATTGACTCTTAAAAAGGCTTGTAGGTAATTTTTGTTGAGGCCATCCATTCTGGCCATATATCCATAAAGTGTTATTCCTTTATACAAATACGCGGCACCTGTTTCTGTTTCTGTTTCTTTTTCTTTGTCGAAATATGCTTCGGCTTTAGCTAAGGCTTTATAATAATTTGCCTTAGTTGTTTTATCATTAATGCCGCTTATAATTTTCCACCAATAAATATTGGCTTTAAGCATATATAACTCAAGTTCTTCACCTTGTTTAATTTCAGAAAAATAAACAGCCATTAAGCTATCGGCAGTTTTAAATTTGAACTGATAACACAATTCAACAATGTTGCCCGCTTTAACAGGCAATTCTTGAGCATATATATTTAATCCTACTAAAAATAAGAGTATAGTTATTGAAACATATTTTTTTGATAAAAACATTAATATTTTGCTGTTATTAATTTTAGTGCGAACTTATCATTTATTAATCAATTTGCTTGGATAACATTTAAAACAAAATATGAAATACAAAATTTACAAACTTTATTTCCTGAGTTGGCATCAATAAATATAAAGCATTTAAAACAAAATTTTCTATTTCAAAAACCAATTAATGCACCTGAGCAGCATAAACAAATTTCTGGCTTGATGAAAATTATTGAGATGCGGCAACTTTAAAATTTACATTTTATCATGTTACTTCTAGTATTAACTTTGCAAAAAAAAACAATATAATGAAAGCACTGCTTCAAACTTGGATTGGAAAATTAAGAATCATAGCATTTATAGAAGGTTGCTCCTATTTGCTTTTTGCTATTACCATGCCTTTAAAATACGTTTATCATATTAAAGGTCCAAATAAAGTAATAGGCATGGCACATGGTTTTTTATTTGTGTTATATATTCTTTTAGTGATAAAAGTGGCCTTAAAAGATAAATGGCCAATCATTAAAACATGTTGGGCATTTTTGGCATCTATTATACCTTTTGGAACTTTTTATGCCGATAAAAAATTGTTTCGTTAGAGATACTAAGCATTATTTTATATGCTAAAGGCAACAATATTTATCATAATGTAATCAATAAGATAAGTTATTGAATGGCGAGTAAATATAAATTAAACAATAAAATAGATTTTATTTAATTGTTTTTTCTATTTTAGCAACGAAAATTTAAACTAACAATGAAATTAATGAAGTTGATTTTAGCTTTTGGTGTGAGTGCATTGCTTTTTAGCTCATGCGAAAAATGTGTTACTTGCAATTATGCAGCACCAGGTATTAAAGCATATTCTGCTGACTATTGCAGTAAGAGAACAAAAGATATTGATGCTTTTAAGAAGGTAGTTTCTGATGAAGCTCAGCGCTATGGCACTACTGCCACTTGTTTAGATAAAGACTAAAATAAATGAAAAATAAATCTATTGTTTTTTTAACTTTAATGACCTCACTGTTGCTCAACAGCGCTTGCCATAAATGTGTGGAATGCACCGAAATTAATGCTGTTGGAGACAAGGAATTACAATGGCCAGAAACATGCGGAAAGAAAAAAGAAATAGATGAATATCGTTTATTTATGGAAGGCACGGTAAATCCGGGTAACAAAGTAAAATGCACAGAACGCAAGACCACATTATTTTAACTTAACATCCAACACTAAATATTTTATTTTAATCAAATTATTATTTCTCAAAAAAAATCTATCATCAATGAAAAACATATTTACATTTTTCGCCGCAGCAGTTATTACCTCTATGATTTTTGCATCATGCACCAAATGCAGCACATGCTCTTATTCATACAAGTACTTAGGAAAAGACTCAAGTAAAGCCTATCCTGAGCAATGTGGCAATAAAAAAGAATTAGATAATTATCGTCAAAAAGTAAATGCTGATGCTTCTGTTGACAATGGAGCTACAGTAACTTGCACAGAAAAATAAGCTGCAGAATTAATTTTTGCTTGCGTATTGCTTAATATCTTTATCGGTAATTGTTTTATCGCATAAGATGAGCAGTCGTTCAATCACATTTTTAAATTCTCTTATATTTCCTGTCCAATCAATCTTTTGAAGTGCGGCAACGGCTTCCTTTGTAAGCTTTTTGTTTGTCATACCGTGCTCCTCACTTAATACTTTTATAAAGTGATCGGCCAATAATGGTATATCCTCTATTCGTTGATTTAATGAAGGTACATGTATAGGAATTACGCTTAAACGATGAAATAAATCTTCTCTAAAATTTCCTTTTTGAATTTCTTCTTTTAAGTTTTTATTTGTAGCGGCTACAATTCTAACATTTACTTTAATCTCTTTTTCACCACCTACTCTTGATATTTTATTTTCTTGCAAAGCCCTTAAAACTTTAGCTTGGGCAGAAAGGCTCATGTCGCCAATTTCATCTAAAAATAAGGTTCCGCCCTCTGCTTGTTCAAACTTTCCTTTACGTTGATTAACAGCAGAAGTAAAGGCGCCTTTTTCGTGACCAAACAATTCGCTTTCAATAAGTTCAGAAGGAATAGCCGCACAATTTACTTCCACAATTGGGAAATTACATCTGTTGCTTTTTTCATGAAGCCACCGTGCAACTAGCTCTTTTCCAGTACCGTTTCCACCTGTAATAAGCACCCTCGCATCTGTTGGGGCAACTTTTTCAATCATTTCCTTTATTTGATTAATGGCATTAGAATTCCCAACCATTTCAAAGGTTTTACTAATCTTCTTTTTTAGTACTTTATTTTCATTAACAATTACCGATTTATCGAGTGCATTTCTAACAGTAACAAGCAAACGATTAAGATCTAAGGGTTTTGCAATAAAGTCGAAAGCACCTTTTTTAACTGCTTCTACAGCAGTTTCAATGGTTCCATGTCCAGAAATCATTACTACAGGCGTACCATAACCCTTCTCCATAATTTTCTCTAAAACCTCGATACCATCCATTCCTGGCATTTTAATATCGCACAAAACAAGATCGAATTTATCTTTTTCTAATTTTTCTAATCCCTCGGCACCTGTAGCTGCATCTTCAACTTGCATTTTTTCATACTCAATAATGTCGCGAAGTGCGTTCCTTATAGGTCTTTCGTCATCAATAATTAAAACTCTTGTCATATTATTTTATTTCTGAATCATTTTATATAAAACACCTTCCTTTAAAGAATAGGTTGAGAGGCGGACTTTGGTCATTTCATAATTTTTAATAATATACCATGCAAATACCGAAGCAATAACTATCATATCAGCGCGCATGGCAATCAAACCGGGCATTTTAAGGCGTTGCTCTTTATTTGAATTTAAAAGTTGTTGATGTATATCACTTAAATCTTGCATGTTAAATTCAAAAGTTGTTTTACCATTTAATATGATAGGTTCATAAAACTGATGACATATCATTTCTGCAAATGTGTCGAATGAACCCGATGATCCAATTAATTCATGCACAGGATAAACGCTTAAAGCCTTGTTTAAAGTTATTAATTCTTCAGTTAAATAGTGCTCAATCGCTTCAATATTGATTGAAGAAATTGGTTCATCTACATTAAATTTATCTAAAAGGCGGGCAGCACCTAATTTGTAACTTTTTTTCCAAACTATTTTATCATCATTGGCGATAATAAACTCTGTACTGCCGCCTCCAATATCCATAATTAAGGCATTTTTATTGCCAATAGTTAATGCCGATTTTACACCTAAATAAATGAGTTCTGCCTCTTTACTGCCGGTAATAACAGTAATTTTTAAATCAAATAATTTATCAATTGTACTTACAAATTGACTTCCGTTTGAAGCATCTCTGATGGCAGAAGTTGCAAAAGCATGAATTTTTTCAACATTAAAAGACTTGATAATTGAAAGTATCTTTTCAATATAGTCAACGCCTCGCCAAAATGGCCCAGGTTGAATGATGTTGAGATTAATTCCATCTTCACCTAATTTTACGGGAAATTTATCTTGGTGAACAATGGTATAATATGATTTATTTTGGTCGGCTATAACCAAATTAAAGGTATTTGTTCCTAAATCAATAACCGCTATTCGCATATTTTTTTTTAAGTGAATGATTCAAAGTTAAACTAAAAAAACTATCCTTTATAAAACAACCATTTCCAAAGTTCTTTATAGGAAGTTTTTTTGCCATACATTAAAATGCCTGTTCTATATATTTTAGCTGAAATCCAAGTAGCACCAATAAATCCTAACACAAGCATTACCATTGATAATATTAAATCAAAATAAGGAACGCCAAAAGGTATGCGTACCATCATAATAATTGGACTTGTGAGTGGAAATACAGAGAGCCAAAAAGCCAATGATGATTCGGGATTGGTCATTACATTTTGCGCTAAAGTAAAAGATAGAATTAGCGGAATTGTTAATGGAAGCATAAACTGTTGTGTATCTGCCTCGTTATCAACAGCAGAGCCAACTGCAGCAAATAAAGCACCATATAATAAATAACCTCCTAAAAAGTAAAACAAGAAAGAAAACAACATCACAGGTAAATTTACCTGATTAAAAAATGAATCCATAATTTCTGCTTGTTTGTCGTTTGACATTTCTTTAAAGGCATCATTTTGGGGTATATTAGTTTTAAAAGTTTGCTCAACTTGAGCCACATTAACATCATCTTTTATAAAATAATTTCCCACTAAAGAAGTACCAACAACACTTAAAATAATCCACAACAAAAACTGTGTTAAACCAACCATAGCAATGCCAACTATTTTGCCCATCATTAACTCGAAGGGTCTAACCGAAGAAATAATTACTTCTACAATTCTGCTGGTTTTTTCTTCAATAACCCCGCGCATCACTTGTGCGCCATAAAGGAAAATAAAAATATAAATAAGTATGCCAGCAATAAAGCCCAAAGCCATGCTCACTTCGTTGTCTTTTGTTTCTAGGTTGCCGCTTTTTTCAATTTTTGTTGTGGTTAAATTTAGCTTTGTTTTGATAGATGCTAACTGATTTACATTAACACCGGAGGCAAGCAATTTCATTTCTTCTAGCTTTTTTCCTACAATAGCGTTTATATAATCTTGCATATCAAGGCCTGGTTGTTTCTTATAAAATATTTGTATTTTTTGAGAATCAATAATATTTGCAGGAATATACAATATCACATTATTATCTGTGCTATAAAAAGCTTTTTTCTCAAATGCTAAATTATTTTTACTGTATGTAAAGGTTTGATTGGCGCTATTTTCCAATTTATTTACAAACAATTGAGATTCATCAACCACTAATATTTTTTGTTTTTCTTCAGGTATCATTTTGATCCAGAATTGCGCAAAAACAAGGCCTACCATTAATATTGGGCCTATGATAGTCATAATGATAAATGACTTTTTCTTAACACGTGTTAAGTATTCTCTCTGAATAATTAGTAATATCTTGTTCATAGCAAGTGTCTTTAATATTTTTTATTCGGTAAAATTTGAATCAATTGATAGTTTTTGGTTACTCACTTTTGCAATAAAAATATCATTCATACTAGGAATAATTTCTTGCAGTCCGTTAACCATTACATGCGGCATTATGGCTTGTAAAAATTGGTTGGGAGTTGCATCATAAAGCAGCTTAATTGTTGCAATATTGCTATTTCCTTCGCTATGTTTTTCTATGAGCTCACAGCCTGTCCAAATGGCATTTGTAAATGCAATGAAGTTTCCTGTAAATTCTACTTTGTAAGTGTTTGTGCGGTATTCTTTTCTAATATCCTTTACGCTGCCTTCTAAAATTTTTTTTGATTGATTAATGAGTGCAATATCATCGCAAAGTTCTTCAACAGATGACATATTATGTGTTGAAAAAATAATACTAGTCCCTTTCTTTTTCAGTTCTAAAATTTCATTTTTTATTAAATTCGCATTAATAGGATCAAATCCGCTAAATGGTTCATCTAATATCAACAATTCGGGTTCATGCAGCACGGTTACAATAAACTGCACCTTTTGTTGCATGCCCTTGCTTAGCTCTTCTATTTTTTTATTCCACCATGTGGTAATTTCAAATTTTTCGAACCAAAACTTCAATCTTTTTACAGCCTCTTGCCTGCTTAATCCTTTAAGTCGGGCCAAATAAAGTGCTTGCTCCCCTACTTCCATTTTTTTATATAATCCTCTTTCTTCAGGCAAATATCCAATCCGTTCAATATGTTTTTGCTGAAGTTTCTCTCCATTAAAAAATAATTCACCGCTATCGGGACCTGTAATTTGATTTATAATTCTGATTAAGGAAGTTTTGCCTGCACCATTGGGGCCCAACAAACCAAAAATACTATTTTGCTTTACGTTAATACTCACACCATCTAGGGCTGTGTGTTTATCATACTTTTTTACTACATTGCTTGCTGAAAAAATATCCATTGCTAATATTAATTTTGTTGGCTAATAAAAGGCAAAGTAATTGAATTTATTGAGAATGAGGCTTGTCTAAAATTAATTTTAAATTAACAACTCTTTACACCAAATTTCAATTTATTTAATTTACTTCGTGTTTAATAAATATGTCGAACACTATCAAACATAAATTAGATGATTTAGCTGGCGATGATGAATGTGTTTTGATTGGCATTGTATCTTCTGCCCCCGATTTCACTGTGTGTTGGCATATTAACAAACAGCTCAATATTAATTTGAGCAGAACAGAAGATATTAAGTTTGAGGTAATCAATAAAAGCAAGAAGATCTTTGTACCTGATCTTTTTACACGAGAAGAAAAAACGCAAACGCAAGAAAAAATATTTTCGCATCACCATGTTTTCAAATATTTAGATGACAATCTCTTTAGCGATTATTTTTTTATTGTTAACAAAGGCACTAGTTTAAACCTAGAGCCGCAATTAAAAAAAGTAAACTACTTTTTAGAAATTAATGGTAAAAATGCAGAAAATGCAGAACAATTAATCTTTGATTTAAATGCTATAGAACCCATAGAAATGGCCTATATAATTGGCAAAGAAAGTATTATTAATAAACTTCAATTACCTGTTTAACAAAACATACTATAACTACAGTTTAACTCAAACACTGTAAAATTTTAAATACTAAATTTACAAAAAACTAAATATGAATCATTGGACAAAAACTAAAATAGTAGCTACCTTAGGACCTGCATCAAACAGTGCTCCTGTATTAAGTGCTATGATGGATGCAGGTATGAATGTGGCGCGAATTAATTCATCGCATGGAACTTATGAATTTCATCAAAATACAATTAATATTATTCGTGAATTAAGTCTTGAAAAGAAAAACAATGTTGCCATTTTAGTTGATTTACAAGGACCGAAATTACGTATTGGTAATGTTGAAGACAATGAGGTGATATTAATTGATGGAAAAGAAATAATTATTACCACCGAAGAATGTATAGGAACAGCTGCTAAAATATATATTACTTATCCTGAATTTCCTAAGGATGTGGCTGTTGGAGACAGTGTAAAAATTGATGATGGAAAATTAGAACTTAAGGTAATTGAAACAAATAGAAAAGATACTGTAAAAGCAGTTATTGTAAATGGTGGAGTGCTCTCCTCAAAAAAAGGTGTAAACCTCCCAAACACAAAAATATCATTGCCTTCTTTAACTAAAAAAGATTTGCAAGATCTTGATTTTGCTTTAAGTAATAATGTTGAATGGATTGGATTATCCTTTGTGCGCTCTGTAACAGATGTTATTGATTTAAAAGAACGTATTAAAAATGCAAAAAAAACAACCAGGGTAATTGCTAAAATTGAAAAGCCTGAAGCGATAGAGGAAATTGACAATATTATTGACATGGCCGATGGCATTATGGTTGCGCGTGGCGATTTGGGTGTTGAATTACCAATGGAAAAAGTGCCTTTAATACAAAAGATGATTGTAGATAAATGCATAAAAGCATCTAAACCTGTCATAATTGCCACACAAATGATGGAAAGTATGATTACTAATTATACACCAACCAGAGCAGAGGTTAATGATGTAGCCAATGCAGTGCTCGATGGAGCAGATGCTGTAATGTTAAGTGGAGAAACCTCTGTTGGAAAATTTCCAGTGGTGGTAATACAACACATGTATAAAATTTTAGCCGCGGTGGAAAGTGAAGGTAACATCTATTTTAAAGACCATCCACCCATAGTAAAAAATCAAACCTTTATTTCAGATTCCATTTGTTTTAATGCCTGCATTATGGCTCAACATAGCGGCGCAAAAGGAATTGTAAGCATGACTAATAGTGGCTACACAGCCTTTAAATTAAGCAGTCATAGACCATTAGCCAACATTTTTATTTTTACTGATAATCCTGCATTACTTAATACCTTAAATTTGGTTTGGGGTGTGCGCGGTTTTTATTATGATAAATATGAAAGTACTGATAAAACTATTGCCGATGTAAAAAAATTTTTAAAGCAGCAAAACATGGTGAAAGAAAATGATTTGTTAATACATATTGCAAGCATTCCTATGAAAGAACGCGGGCGCGCGAACATGATTAAATTAGGAGTAGTTTAAGTTTATTTAAATTTACATTCAAAATCGTTTTTTGACTTTTGCTTTTTAAAATGTATGTTTGATGCATGAAAAACTCGCTTAAAAAAATACTACTAAACCTCTTCTTGCTCATTAGTTCTTCTGTTATTTCTTTGGCACAAGAAAAGGTAACTATGATGAATGGAAATATCTTTTTTGTAAATGTTGGCGATTCAGTTGGCGACCAAGTAAAAATGATAGATCCCGAATCTAAAAAAAATGAAGTAGTTGATATTGAAAAAAGCAGGATATTTTCTATTCTTTATAAGAGCGGAAGAGAGGTTTTCATTTATAAACAAGATACTTTATCAGAAGATAACTTTTTAGCTGTTGAAGAAATGAGAAGTTATATTGCTGGTGCTCATGATGCCAATGCAAGATACAGCTCTCCTTTAGCTTTTTGGGGAAGCTTTGGCATTGGTGCTGCTTCTGGAGTTGTGTTACCAGCCTGGTTATCACCAATTGGTGCTGGTGTAGGCGCATTTTTATTAGGATCTAATTGGATTAAAATAAATCGCTCACACATTTCTGATCCAAAATACCTTAAAGATCCCAATTACTTGAGTGGTTATGAAAATGCTGCGCGTCAATCTCGTGTTCAAAATGTAATTAAAGGTGCAGTGATAGGTGTGTTAATTGGTGCTGTGTCAAGATACACATTGCTTGATAATTGAAATTCAATTTCCTCCTACACATTACATCCTCTGGTGCATACACAGCACTTAGTTTGGCCTCATTAAGTTTAGCCACCAACATTGTTATAATTAATTCAAAACCTGATTGGCAATATTTCATTTTCCTTTTTTTTGCAACTTTTCTTTATTACAATTTTCATAAAATTTCTTGGTTTGGTCATCCAAGAATGATAAAAATTAAAAGCATAAAATACCAATGGCCAGCCCAATATCCAGGTTTGCTATTGCTTTCGCTTATAATTGGATTTACCGGAACAATGGCATTGATTACTGAATGTATTGTTACTCCATTACAACTACTTTTTGGGATAATTGCTGGAACCATTGCTTTACTTTATAATCAAAAAATTATTGGAATACATTTAAGAAGTATAAAAGGGGTGAAAGCATTTTCAATTGCTTCCGTTTCAATCATTGCTGCTGTATTCATTCCTGCTGCAAAATTCCCAATTACTGAAGTCAATTTATTATTAATAGCACTTTATGCACTCGCACAGTTTTTATTTATTTCAGCATTATGCATTGCATCTGATTTAAGAGATATTGATGAAGACAAGGAAGACCAAATTAAAACTTTTCCGGTAGCAGCTGGTGCAGCTATTTCAAAAAAAATAATTTCGATTTTAATGGGCATACACCTATTGCTATTGTTTATTATTTACAATTTAAATTTTATGGATTTACATCAATTGGAGGGCTATTTAATGGTTTCAATGTTAACCCTATTATTTATTGCTAGTTTAAACCCAAGCAAAAGTTATTACTATTTTATTTTAGGAGTTGATGGCTTAATTTTGTGTCAAAGTATAAGTATTTTAATCTCCAATTAAATTACAAAAGCAAGTACTTAGAAACATATTTTTAATTCTAATTAGATACCAAATTGTCATTTAAAATGAGTGATTAGAAAGTAAAATGTTAAATGCCTTACATATATTTTTAATTTAATAATATATTTTTAGATTTACTCAAAATTAAATAAACACTATGAAAAAACACTTACTTACAATTGCAGCTTTTGCCTTTATGGGGGCATTAAAAGCGCAATCCTTGGTGCCACAAGTTGTGTCATCATCGGGTGGTAGTGGTCAAAATGCACAAGGTAGTTTAGTTTGGACTATTGGGGAACCAGTTACAGCAACTGTTTCTGATGGTAGTTCAACATTAACTCAAGGTTTTCAACAACCAACTTTGCTCATTGCCACTTCTATCAATGAAAATAACCTTTCTGCGAATTTGCTTGTGTATCCTAACCCAACAGCAGATTATGTAATTTTGAAGTTTGATGCTGCTATGGAACAGCAGTACAATTTTAAAATTTTTGATATGGCTGGTAAGCTTATCAACCAAGGAAAGGCTACACCCACTAATCCTAAGATTTCTTTCGAGGGCTTAGCTTCAGGACAATACAACGTGAGTATAATCTCAGCAAATTTAAAAACACAAAATATTTCAATCATTAAACAAAATTAATACATCATGAAAAAAATAATATTTACAGTTGCTGCGGCAATGATTTGCAACCTAGCCATTTTTGCACAATCTCCAAATAAAATCAATTACCAAGCTGTTGCTAGAGATGCCAGTGGTAATACACTTCCAAATACAGCAGTAAGCTTTCGTTTAAGTATCATACAAGGCACTGCTTCAGGAACTTCTGTTTATTCAGAAACACATAATTTATCTACCAATGCATACGGATTAGCTAATTTAGCTATAGGTGGCGGAACTGTTTTAGCAGGCACCGTTAACGGTATTAATTGGGCCGCTGGACCTTACTTTGTTAAAGTTGAATTAGATGCAACAGGTGGTAGTTCATACGCGCTAATGGGCACCTCTGAATTGCTTTCTGTGCCTTATGCACTCTACGCAGCTAATGCCGGCGCGCCAGGGCCACAAGGACCTGCTGGTGCACAAGGGCCTGCTGGTGCAAATGGTGCTGCTGGAAGTGCTGGTGTTGCTGGACCACAAGGACCACAAGGACCGCAAGGAGCAAATGGAGCAACTGGAGCTAACGGTGCAGCTGGCGCAGCAGGTGCAACTGGACCTGCAGGAAGCGCTAATATCAGTGGAACAATCAACAATTTGGTTAAATTTACTGGTGCAACTACTGGCGGAAATTCAATGTTATTCGATAATGGAACACGCATTGGCCTTGGCACTACAACGCCTAGAAACCAGGTGGACATTCGTTTAAATACACTTTCAATTGGTGATAATCTTGGTACTGGAAACCCAGCTATCTATTGGAAAACAGGTTTAACAACCGATTCTGTAATTACTTTTGCAAACCAAGCTTATGCCGCTACTTATTTTAACAATGATGGCACTAATTACATTGGACAATGGATCAGCAAAACAGATAATGATATTGAACCTTGGACTGATAATAGCACTGATATGGGTAATCCAATTTACCGTTGGGCAAATATTTATGCAGGCAATGGTGTTATTCAAACCTCTGATGCACGTATGAAAACAAACATTACAAATTTAACTAGCGGATTAAATAAAGTAATGCAATTGCGTCCTGTAAGTTACAATTGGATAAATCCTAATGATGGTAAAGGAACCGAAATTGGATTTATTGCACAAGAGGTTGAAAAAGTTGTGCCTGAAGCCGTTGTTCATAGTTTTGCTAGCGAAGAGCAATTAGCGAATGCAAAAGCTAACGGAAAACCAATCCCTGCAATTACCGATCCTTATGCTATGAAATATACTGAATTAATTCCAGTTTTAACAAAAGCAATTCAAGAACAACAAGCACAAATTGAGTTATTACAAAAAGAGATTGAACTTTTAAAAGCTAATAAAAAATAAGCCATTCGCTGTTCAAAATTACACGCTCTATCTCGTGTAATTATTTTATTGAATAAAATTAAAAGGCAGTCCTCTTTTTTGAGGACTGCCTTTTTTTAAAGCTTATTTTCAGAATATCATCATTCAAATTCATACATTTGAGCATCAATTAAAACAATGATTCAATGCATAAAATTTACATCGCCCTATTTTTTATTACCATCGGTTATACAAAAGCACAAAATAGCAAACCTCTGCTATCGGCCTCTGCAAAACAATACTTATTTCTTTCAAATCTTGAGCAAAATAAAAATAAAGTTTTAGAGCAGTATGTATACAGTACCGACATCCAACACAATATTTTTGTGAATGCATTAATTAAAGTTGACAATGCAATGGATGAAAATAAACTAAAGCAACAAGGCGTTAAAATTGGTACTAAAGCAAAAGACATTTGGACAGCAAAAATTCCATTAGGCACCATACAACAATTTGTTAAAACAACAGGCATTCAATATATTGATTTAGACCAACCAGGTTTCCCTGAGCTTGACACAGCAAGAAGATTAACTGGTGTTGACTCCGTGCATAAAGGTATTTATTTGCCACAGGCTTATACGGGAAAAAATGTGGTGGTAGGTATTATTGATGCTGGCTACGATTACACGCATCCAACCTTTTTCGATACAACACTTACACGTTATAGAATTAAACGTGTTTGGGAACAAAAAGACATTACAGGAACTGCCCCAGCAAATTATGGGTACGGCACCGAATACAGCGATTCTGCTTCAATTTGGAATAAACATTATGACATTACTGATGGCACCCATGGAACTCACGTAATGGGCATAGCAGGCGGCTCTGGCGGTGGAAGCAGTGCAAGCCACAGAAGATTTAGAGGTATGGCTTTTGAAAGTGATTTGGTTGCTGTAGCCATTTACCCAACTGCCGCGCATTGGCTAAATACAGGCAGCGTTGATATGCTTGATGGCATTCATTATGTTTTTAATTATGCCGATGCAGTAAATAAACCTGCAGTGGCAAACCTAAGCTGGGGTTGCCCCTTAGGCCCAAGAGACGGAACATCATTGTTTAGTTTGGCCTGCAACAATTTGCTTGGGCCGGGTAAAATATTTGTATTGTCGGGCGGCAATAATGGCAACAATAACATTCATATAAAAAAGACATTTACCGCTACCGATACTATTGTAAATACCATTTGCACATTTTCTACAAGTTTAGTTGATAAAAAAAATCAATTAGATATTTGGGGTGAAGCTGGCAAATCATTTTGCATGAATTTTAGTTTGTATAATTTAAATACTAAACTCGACAGCACCACCACCATATGTTTAGATGATACTACACATCAATTTAATTTAATTGGTTCTAATGGCGATACTTGCTTTGTTACTATAACAAGTGTAGCAAGCGAATTTAATGGCAAACCACATATGCTGGTGCAGCTTTTCTCTAAAGTTTTAGATAGATTAGCTGTAACCATTACAAGCACAGATGGCACTGTAAATATGTGGCAAGGCATTGTTATTAAAACTTCGGGATACTATGGAACATTTGCTAAAAACGGCTATACATGGGCCGTTAATGGCGATAACCTTATGACCTGCGGAGATTTAGTGAGCACCGAACAAGCCTTAGCAGTGGCCGCATATAACAGCAAGCCAACTTTCACAAATATTTCAGGTCAAAGTTTAACGTATACAGGATATGCAAAGGGCGCTATTGCTCCATTTAGCAGCAAAGGACCTACGGCAGATGGCAGAACAAAACCTGATATTGCTGGCCCAGGACTTGCACTTGCCTCTTCTATCAGTGCCTTAGATACCACTTACTATTTAGGCGGAGTTGACTACAGTTCCGTTATTGCAAGCAATGTATCTCCCATCAATGGTGAATCTTATAGTTACGCTATGGCTGCCGGCACCTCCATGTCGAGCCCAGCAGTTTCTGGAATTGTAGCTTTGCTTTTGCAAGTAGACTCAACATTAAATCCTGTTGATGTAAAAACATTGTTATTCAATACTGCCATTACAGATAGTAAAACAGGTGTTATTCCTGCTGGCGGAAGTACCATTTGGGGACATGGTAAAGTAAATGCTTATGGGGCTATTGCTTCTTTATTGGGTGTTTTAGCTGTAAAAAACAACAGCAGTCAATTGCCATGTATGCTTTTTCCAAATCCTGGAAAAGGAAATTATCAACTTGAAGTGTACGCAGCTGAAAACGATAAATTACAATTAAGCATTTCAGATATTACGGGTAAAATAATTAAAAATTCAACTGAGCAAATTAGTTTAGGCCTTAACCTCATCGATATTAATATCAGCGAGAGCGGGAAAGGTATTTATTTCCTAAAAATAAATGGCAGCAAAGGAATTAATACCTTGAAAATTATAAATGAATAATTTTAACCCAGATTACGCATTAGAAATGCGTATACGATAAAGAAATTGCAAATCAGATTTTTACAAATCTGATAACATTTTCTAAATCGGGATTAACCCAACTAAATCAAGTAGTTCGATTTTTAAATCTCCTATTGATTAATTTGGGCTAAATCGATGGCTTTAATACTAATTTTAATTGCTTTATTGATTTCGATATAGGCTATAAAAATGTGGGTAAATCATTACAAGTTTTTAGTATTTATACCAATGTAAGATTTTAAATTATTGGCATAATTCATAAATCACATTGGTATTAAATGTAATTAAATAAAGCAGGAATATTATTTATTGTTGCCTTGTATGTATCCATAACCAGCACCAAATCTTTTGCCACTAGGTGCAAGCGCATCAATGGCTGAAACATTTAATTCATAGTTCCTGTTCGCTTTTAATTTGTATGCTAAGGGCCCTGCATCTGAAATTGCTATGCTTGGGTCGGTGCGATATTTTTTAGAAACTTCAATAGCGCGCTCCAATATTTCGCTCCATGAACTATGAATATCTTGAAAAAATATTTCATGATTATACTCCCAAATTAATGCCACTGTGCCTCCATTTTCTCTTCCAAAAGCATTAAATTTATTTAGCGGTTGAACACCAATTTCAGTTTTTTGCCATAGCGGAATTTGCCTCATGTTCCCTGTTAGTTTGCTTTCTGGACAGGCACATCGCTTGTTAAAATTGCATGGATTAGCATGAATATAAACAATTCCTTTTTCTACTTTATAATCAATTTCCGACAAACGCCATTGCCTAAAGTATGCAATATTTTTGCCTAAGGTGTCGCCTTTGGTTAACTGACTTTTTCTAATGTACCCAATATTTCCAATCATCTTGTTTTTATCAGTTGATGTAAATTTAAGTACAAACTGAGTAGATTGTAATTTATCAAACATGTTTTTAGTGAAGGGATGCACAAATCCTGAAACCAAATCATGATCAAGAAAGAACTGATGAACGCCAATAATATGATCAATTTTATGTAGCTTCATTTTAGCTCTTGTTTCCAAATTTGGAATTAATTTTACTTTTAATGTTTTCGCAGGAATTGTTCGAAAGGCATATTCCCCATTTGAGGTAGCTAAAGCATTGTATATCACTGGATATAAAGTATCATACAAATGAGGTTTCAATACATGGGCATTTTTTGCGGAATTGTTTGTGCCATGTAACAAATAAAAACACAGGCAAAACACAAGCATTATGAGAGGTAATTTATTCATTTTAGTTGATTCTTTTAAAGCACGATGTAGTGTTTACAAGCTTTTAAATAGTTGATATGAAATACATGTACAAATTTAACCTGTTTAAATCATTTTTACTTTGTAGTAGTGGCTCCCATTTCTTTTCCCATTTTTTCAAATGCCACATCATGAGGCTCCCAAAGTTCAATTTTATTGCCTTCTACATCCATAATATGAACAAACTTTCCATAATCATAACTTTGTAAAGTATCTGAAATTGTTACACCTTCCTTCTGAAGTTCAACCAACAATAATGCTAAATTATCAACACGGTAATTAATCATAAATTCCTTGGTTGAAGGCAAAAAATATTTTGTTGTTTCTTTAAACGGACTCCATTGTGAAAAGCCTTTTTTAGTGCTATCTGCACCTTGGTACCATTCAAATACGGAGCCATATTGATTGGTATTTAATCCTAAATGTGTTTGATACCATTCGCGCAAAGCTTTTGGATCTTTACATTTAAAGAATATGCCGCCAATCCCTGTTACTCTCTTTATTTTTTTGTTTTCATTGCTTTGTTTTGAAAGGAGCGCGTTAAATGCAAATCCTAAATAAAAAGAGCCAGCAATGGCTAAAATTAATAGCATAGTTTTTTTCATTTGATTAAAGTTTAAAATTGTGGACTAAAATATTTGCGATTTTCAAGCTTACTGAATTCATTTTTTTGCTAAAATTAATCATTAAATTAAGGAATAGCTATCACATTTGTAATTGATAATCAACCTTACTATGAGCGCAGTGTATCGAAATAAAAACTTTGACTTGCCTATCAATACTCATAAAATAATAACGCAACGCTTTGATGTATGCCAAGTATTAATTCAGTTTCAATTAGCATGTGCAATATATTAAAGTTTGTTGTAAATAATACCAATGTGATTTATAAATTAGGCCAATAATTTAAAATCTTACATTGGTAAATGCCGATCGGAAAAAAGTTTGGGACAAATGCCGTGAAACAAATTTGGGCCATTACTTATTTCACATCGGTATAACTTATTTTCATTTCAACTTCCTGATAACGATATATCTTTTAAAATACAAAAACCACAGGTATTTATATTTTTGTATTTTAGCCGCTCAAATAAAAAGAAAGATATAATGGCAACCATGTTAGAATTTGAAAAACCTATAGCTGACTTACTAGAGCAACGCGAGAAAGTAGAACAAGTAGCAGCTAAAAGTGGCGTTGATGTATCAAAAACAATCAAAGATTTAGACGATAAAATAAAAACCGCAAGGAAAGATGTTTACGACAATCTTACGCCTTGGCAAAGAGTGATGGTGAGCCGTCATCCCGACAGACCTTACACCATCAGTTACATTAATGCATTAAGTGATAATACTTGGATTGAGCTGCATGGCGATCGCACTGTAAAAGATGATAAAGCTATGGTTGGTGGTTTTGGAAGTTTAGATGGTAGAACTGTGATGTTTATTGGGCAGCAAAAAGGGATCAATACTAAAATGCGTCAATACAGAAACTTTGGAATGCCAAATCCAGAAGGCTATAGAAAGGCTTTGCGCCTTATGAAACTGGCTGAAAAATTTAATAAACCCATTGTAACTTTTATTGATACGCCGGGCGCTTACCCAGGCCTAGAAGCAGAAGAGCGTGGACAAGGCGAAGCCATTGCGCGTAATCTTATTGAAATGGCACAATTAAAAGTACCTGTAATTTGTGTTATTATTGGAGAAGGAGCTTCTGGCGGCGCCTTAGGTATTGGCATTGGCGACAAAGTATTGATGCTAGAGAACACCTGGTATTCGGTAATTTCCCCAGAGTCTTGCTCTTCTATTTTATGGAGAAGTTGGGATTTTAAAGAAAGAGCGGCAGAAGCACTAAAGTTAACGGCAACCGATATGTATTCAAATAAATTAGTGGATGGTATTATTAAAGAACCGCTTGGTGGCGCACACAACAATATACCAGAAATTCATAAAATTGTAAAAGCTGAAGTAAAAAAACAACTTGAGAAATTAGATGCTTTATCAGTAGAGCAGCGCATTGAAAAAAGAATTAAAAAATTCTGTGCAATGGGCGTTGTTATTGAATAACAAAGCCTAATTACAACTCATTAATTGATTAATTGATAACAGATATAAAAATACAAGAAAACAATTAATTGTCTTTTTTGAACTTAAAATTTACACATATATGAAATTGCTTCAAGGAAAATCAGCATTAATCACAGGAGCCTCAAGAGGTATTGGCAAAGGCATTGCTTTAAAGTTTGCCGAGCACGGTGCCAATGTGGCTTTTACTTATCTTTCATCCGTTGAGAAAGGACTTGAATTAGAAAATGAATTAAAAGCTTTTGGCGTAAATGCCAGAGGATATCGTTCCGATGCGGCCGATTATAAAGCATCAGAAGAACTTATCGCGCAAATGACAGCAGATTTTGGCAGTATTGATATTGTTATTAATAATGCTGGCATTACCAGAGATGGTTTGTTAATGCGTATGTCTGAAGAAAATTTTGATGAAGTTATTAAAACAAATTTAAAGTCGGTATTCAATATCACAAAAGCGGTTCAAAAAATAATGTTGAAACAAAGAAGTGGCTCCATTATTAATATTAGCTCAGTAGTTGGTGTTAAAGGAAATGCAGGCCAAGCCAATTATGCGGCTTCAAAAGCAGGTATTATTGGATTTACCAAATCAGTTGCGCTAGAATTAGGTTCTCGCAATATTCGTTGCAATGCTGTTGCCCCTGGCTTTATTGAAACAGAAATGACAGCTGTTTTAGACGAAAAAGTGGTGCAAGGTTGGCGTGATGCTATTCCATTAAAAAGAGGTGGTAAGGTTGATGACGTGGCTAACCTTTGTGTTTTCTTAGGAAGCGATATGAGTGCTTATATAACAGGTCAATGCATTAATGTTTGCGGTGGCATGTTAACCTAATACGAAGTTGATCAAAACTTAATTTTTAATTCTTAATTGTTAATTCTAAATTGTGAATTGTTAATTCTTAATTGTGAATTCTTAATTCTTAATTTTTAGTTTTTAATTGAGAATTTTTACATATGATTTTCAATTTAGAATTTGCATCTTTCAATTTAACATTTATCATTTTTAATTACCCATTTTTTATTTACAATTTAGCATTTACAATTCAGCATTTTAATTCAGCATTCATAATTCACCATTTTCTATTTACAATTCAGCATTCATAATTTAGCATTTATAATTTAGCATTCATAATTCATAATTTAGAATTCCTTTCTCATAATTCATAATTCAGCATTCATAATTCATAATTTAGAATTTAGAATTTAGAATTCCTTTCTCATAATTCATAATTCAGCATTCATAATTCATAATTTAGCATTAAAAAACTACTTCTTAACTATATCAGTAATAGCTGCGGGTTGACCAACAGTGCAGCCGGCTGGTTGCGGCATTCTTAGCAATAAAAAATTAAAATATAATTCTTTCCCATCTACATCAAACTCTGCAGCAAGTTTATCTTTTGGTATAAGTGTTTGAATTTCTCCCTCTGCTAGTTTTACTTCTATGACTGTGTTACATCCCGCAGCACGATATTGATGTGATACCTTCCCTAAGGTTTTGTTTTCTATGTCCTTGGTTTCTTCAACCATAGTTACTTTATCGGCAGGTTTTGCAATATTTTGTTGGTTTGAATTTTCTTTAGAAGTCTTTACTTTACAGGATACGCCTAGCAAAGAAACAAGTGCTATTAAAATTAATTTATTACTCATTTTTTTTGTTTGATTAAATAAAAAAGCCCATGCATAGCATGGGCTCTCATAAAGTAAATATTATTAATTGATTGGAACTTTAACTACCTTTTGAAAGCTCGTATTAGCTTTTCCTATACGCACCATGTAAATGCCTTTAGCAAAGTTACTCACATCAAAACTTGTTTTTAATTTATTATCTGTTGAATTTACCAATTGACCATCAATTTTTCTACCTTGCATATCAAATAAGTCAACAACAAATTGGCCGGTGTTTGGCAAATTTTCGGCATTAATTAATAATGCTGTTCCATTTTGATAAACATCGTAAGCCAATTCTTTTTTAACTTCCTTTAATTCAGTTGGTAAAGGCAAAGTAAAAGAATAAATTCTTGTGGCAGGACTTCCACCATTTGAATATTCGCCAGTATGCCAAAATGTAGTACCATTTGGATCTAAAGATGTTTGTGAATAATCACCAAAACGATTTCCACAACCTGTCATACTACCAGTACCTGCAAAGGCTACAGTTTCAGCAAAAGTCATTTCTCCGAGTGGATCAGTTGCCAATCTACCAGTATAACGCAAACCAGCAGGTGTTGCTGTTGGCGTTGGACCAGCTGCTGCATAGGCTAATGCAATACTGCCATTATCGTCCATGGCAATGCTTCCTACCCATCTGTTTAATGCATCAGGATTGTAAATACCCTCTTGGTACAAAGTCCAAGCACCAGAAGGTTGTGCTTGACGTAATTCTACCCATTTAATACTTCTGGTAGTTGTGTTTATTTTAACACCCCAGCATAATACGATTGTGTTGTATCCTGTCCATTGTCTCCATTGCGCCCTGTACCAAACTATACCACCAATCCCATCTAACTTTTGTGTTCCAGTACCCTGCGAAATATCATTCCAAAATTGATTATATGTCCCATCAAATGCCGCTGTAGGAACCGTTGTTGTTGCGCTAAAATTTAAAGTAGGTGTTGTAGGTACCCAATTAACTGTGGCATTGATATATTTTATTCCATCAACATTTCCACCACCCCAAGAGTTCTCAGTGTACCAAAAGAAAGGACAAGGAGTGCCTATTGGAGGTAAAACACCATCTGCATCAGCTGGCATTGGTGCAAAAAAACCAGAAACGGTACCAGTAGTGTAACTTCCATAAACTGACCTCGCTGTTTGACCTAAAATCATTTTATCTCTTTCAAAAACGAATAATCTATCTGTTTGCTGGTTTGAAGTCATGTAATAACCATCAGCCCAAATCGAGAATTTTAAATAATCGGGGAAATTTGGTGAGGTATAGGTATAAGTATAATAAGCACCCGTTGGATCATTGGTTGTTGAAATAGCAATATATACTTTATTTCCACTTGTACCAAATTGAGACACAAACCATCTGTCTGCATACTTATCATATAATATAATTGGATCGCCATCATTACTGGTGGCTGGACTCCAAAGTGAACCTATTTGACGAATTGTGCCCATTGTGGCACCTGAAGTTTTATTAAAAACTTTAAAAGGAGTTGCGTTAACAGATTGTACGTAATGATTTATACCTGCTGCGCCTGATGGGTCAGGAGGACAACTTCCGCCTCCACTTTGACCACCCCAATTGGTTAATGGCGGTAAAACACTTCTATTGCCTTGTTCTTTTTGAATGGTTGATTCATCATTTCCATATTCAGGACCATCTTCAGCAGTGTACTGAAATGTTTGAGGTGTTCTATGCGCTCTGTCTTCTGATTCTTTAAAAATGGTTTCCGCATTCATTTGATCTTGCTCTGTTTCAAACAACTCAGACAAAGGTTTAGAAACGCCCATGTATTCGGGGTAAATTACACCAGTTTCTGGAGTTACGCTCTGTTGACCAAAACTAAACTGATAAGCGCCTATAAATAAGGTAAAAAGTAAAGTAATTTTTTTATTCATTTTTATTGTGGTTTAATTAATGTTTAAATATCTTATTAAATTTTTAAAAGTCAAAGTTTGTATTTAACAAATGAGGTAAATAATAGTTTTCTATATGCTAAAATAAATAAATTAAGGGATTAATTTTTCTATGTTTATAGCATAAAACTATTTTTTAAAACGCATTTTTATTATTAAGAATTATGCTTGCTCTTTGCGTAAATCTTTAATATCAGCGGCTGTTATTTCAAATTTATCTTCTAGCTCTTTGTACTGCATAATTTGATCTAAAGCATCAGGCACAACATCGCTACAAATAGTAATAAATGCTCCTTTTACAGCGTTTTTTAGCACATAATCTATGGCTTCTCTTTCTGTTGGAATCACTTTATCTAATTTATTGGCATCTATTTCAGCTATCCCTTTTAGCATTAAATCAATAATTTCTTGCTCGCTTCTGCCTCTTAGGTTTTTATCTTGTCTAATAATTATTTTATCAAACATGTGCGCGGCTTGCTTTCCTAAATTAAAAATATCTTCATCTCTCCTATCGCCCACCCCTGCAATAATTCCAATTTTAGGCTGCGCTTCAATTTTCTCTAAAAACTTGCCTAATGCCTGAAAACCTGCGGTATTATGCGCATAATCTACCATTACTTGGAAGTTTTTAAATTGGAACAAATTCATTCTACCTGGCGTTTGCGTTGGCGATGGTATAAATGTTTCGAGCGCAATTCTTATATCTTCAATTTTAAAGTTTCTAACAAAGCCAGCAATTAAAGTGGGTAAAATATTTTGAATCATAAAAATAGCTTTACCACTGAATGTAAGTGGAATATTTACTACTTTATCAACTCTAATTCTCCAAGTGCCTTTACAAATAGTTACATATCCGTTTTCAACTATAGCGGCCAATCCGCCTTTATTACAATGTTCAATAATGCGAGGGTTATTTTCATCTAAACTAAAGAGGGCGATATTACATTGTAGGCCCTTTCTCATGTTATACACTAAATCATCATCAGCATTTAAAATAGCATAGCCGCTTTTCATAACGCTTTCAGCCACCACGCCTTTTACGCGGGCCATATCTTCTAAAGAGTTGATATCTTTTAAGCCAAGATGATCAGCCGCCACATTAGTAACTATGGCAATATCACAATTGTGAAAACCTAAACCTGCTCTTAAAATTCCACCACGCGCGCATTCAAGCACCGCAAAATCAACAGTGGGGTCTTTTAACACAAACTCTGCACTAACAGGTCCTGTGCAATCGCCTTGCTCTAGCATTCTGTTTTGAACATAAATTCCATCGGTGGTTGTAAATCCAACTTTATGACCCATTGTTTTTACAATATGTGCCATTAATCTTGTGGTTGTAGTTTTACCGTTTGTTCCTGTTACAGCAATAATTGGAATACGCGCTGAACTTCCGGGAGGGTATAGCATATCTATAACAGGTTCTGCCACATTTCTTGCTAATCCTTGGGCAGGTGCAATGTGCATTCTAAAACCAGGCGCAGCGTTCACTTCAAGCACAGCACCTCCGTTTTCTTTTATAGAAGCACTTAAATCTGGCGCCATAATATCAATACCACAAATATCTAAGCCAATGATACGTGCAATTCGTTCAGCCATAAAAACATTGTAAGGATGAACCATATCTGTAACATCTGTAGAGGTTCCACCAGTACTTAAATTAGCTGTTTTCTTTAGATATAAAATTTCATCTTTTGCAATCACATCATCTAAATTTAGATTACGATCTTTTAAGATGTTAAGTGTCATTTCATCAAGTTTGATTGCGGTTAACACTTTTTCGTGCCCATAACCTCTTCGTGGATCGCTATTTACAGCATCAACCAATGCTTTAATTGTTGATTTGCCATCTCCAATAACACATGCAGGAGTGCGCTTTGCGGCAGCAACTAATTTGTAATTAATAACCAATAATCTAAAATCATAGCCCGTAATAAACTTTTCGCAAATTACACCACGGCTAATTTTCTTTGCAACAGCTAAAGCTTCAACTGCCTGCTCCCATGTTTGCACATTAATGGTTGCCCCTCGGCCGTGATTGCCGTTCACAGGTTTTAAAACGATTGGATATCCAATGCGTTTGATTGCCCTTTCCATATCCTCTTCATCATAAATAATTGTTCCTCGCGGAATAGGAATTGAAGCAGCCTCCAATAAATTTTTTGTTTCTTCCTTATCACAGGCTATTTCAACTGCAATATTGCTTGTTGTGCTGCTTACAGTAGCTTGAATTCTTTTTTGATTTATACCATAACCAAGCTGAACCAAACTATGTCTGTTTAATCTAATCCAAGGAATGCCCCTTGCCTTTGCTTCTTCAACAATTGAACCTGTGCTTGGGCCAAGTCTTTCATCTTCTCTAATTTCGCGCATGCGCTGAATATCTTCAGCTAAATCATAGGCTTCATTTTTAGCTAAAGCTGCACAAATTCTAACTGCAGCCTTTGCTGCATAAATACCTACTTTTTCTTCTTCATAGCTAAACACCACATTATAAACACCATCTTCGCCTGTGGTTCTTGTTCTTCCAAAACCTGTATCCATACCGGCTAGGGTTTGTATTTCTAAAGCAACATGCTCTATCACATGCCCCATCCAAGTTCCTTCGCGCACCCTATAAAAAAAGCCTCCTGGCTTGTTTTCACTACACTCATGTTCATACATGGTTGGAAACATTTGTTCCAAACGATTGGCAAAACCATCAATCTTATTAGAAGGAAAATCTTCCATTTCCTCTAAATCAATTTTCATCACAATTAATTTGTGACGTCTGATGCTCCAATAATTTGGGCCGCGCATGGCTTTAATATCAAGGATTTTCATAAATTATCAGATTAAATATTTAGCTGTGTTATTATAATTATTTGTGCAATGTAAGAAAAAAGCGTTTTGAAATACACTGAAAAAAAAACATTTTTTGATACTTAAAAAAAATAATAAAAACATCTTTTAAAATGCCCTTATTTTTTGTGTTGAAACCTCTAAATTTAGTTATATTTGAAGAATTTAATCAACCATTATGAAAAAATATTTTATCGCGCTGTTCATCTTTTTTATTGTATCGTTAACTAACAAAACGGCGAAAGCGCAAGTGAGCCAAGATTTTGCCAATAACAATTGCATTAAAACAGGAGCAATTTTAATTGATGCTTTTTACGGATGGCCATACTTTAATGGTACATTATTGCAATCAGCAATCAGCAATGGTGGTGGAAATAATAATTATAAAGTAACAAATAAGAACCACCTGGGTGGTAAAGTTGAGTATATGCTTAGTGAAAATATTGGACTTGGCGGAGAATTTACATTTGCTGATGCTTCTGTTAATTACCAAAATAGCACAAATGGACGTTTTGAGAAAGCAGGCATTAAAAAAATAAGAATCTTAGGCCGATTAAATTATCATTTTGCAACCACACATAATTTAGATCCTTATTTTACTGCTGGGATAGGTTTTAAAAAAACCACTTTTTATGATACGGGTAGTAGTCAATATGATCAAACATTTAACATTCTACCAATATCATTTAAGCTTGCTGTTGGATTACGTTATTTTTTCAACGACACCTTTGGTATTACCACAGAAATAGGATTGGGTGGACCGCTACTTTCAGCTGGACTTTCTGTTAAACTATAAATTAACTATTAAAAAAACTTTTCAATTTTAGTTTTATAACAATCAGCTAACACTTCATTAAATTCCTGTGTTGAAACTTTCTCTAATCGTTCACCTTTATCGTCTAACAAATCGGCTATAAAAACCCTGTCGGGCAAAATGCTTGCTTCATGAACAGTCAAATTAAAAAAATTGCCAACAATTCTTAGTTCCTCAAAGTTATTAGACGAATTAATCTTAAAGTAGGTGGCATGTTGCTTGTATTTTAAAAAAATGGGAAACATAATTGAATTATATGTTACGAATATAAATGTAATATTGACATCTTAAATTTAATCACAATTTTATTATGATAAAAACTTTTACTGAATATATCTGCGATATCATTCTTGAGCAAATTGCTTCGGGAAAGGAACCTATCATAGTGCTCCCGAATAAAAGACCAATAGCCTACATGCAAAAATACATGGCAGGCAAAATGAAACAAGCCATTTGGTTTCCAAAGATATATACAATTGAAGATTTTGTATTGCATATAACCAATATGCAAGTGGCCGAGCCCAACTACACTGCAAACTGCTTATTTAAAATATACAATGAAGCGCTTCAGGACCAGGCCGATTCTTTTGATGACTTTATAAAATGGTGGAGTTTAGTTATTGCCGATTTTAATGATATTGATATGTATATGGTTGATGCAGATCAATTGTTTAATTATATTAATGAAGCAAAAGCTATTGAAAACTGGAATCCAGGTGAAAAAGAACCAACAAAATTACAGCAACATTATCTCAGCTTTTGGAAATATTTACCGCTATTTTATAAGCAACTTAACCATAAATTAAGTGATGAGCAATTAGGCTATAGAGGAATGCTGTATAAAAAAGCTGCTAAATTGCTACAAACAGCCGACTTTCAGCTAGGACAACAAGATGTTATTTTTGCTGGTTTTAATGCCTTAAGTACTGCTGAAGAAATAATCATTGAGCGCTTTTTAAAAGATAAAAAAGGAGCAATTTATTGGGAATCCGATGACTATTATTTGCAAGATGAAAAGCAGGAAGCAGGCAAATTTTTAAGGCACTATAAAACAAAGTGGCAACAATATTCAAATGCTGTTTTTTTTAGCAATAACCTACTCTTAAATAATCCCATACAAATAAATGTTTTAGGCGCTCCTAAAAGTATGATGCAGGCTGCCTTGGCAGGAAAAATAGCAAAACAATTACTTCAAAACAAAAACACTGCTTTAATACCAGCCGATGAAAGTTTGTTGACGCCTCTACTTTATCAATTGCCTCAAACAAAAAACAATGAAATTAATATTTCAATGGGTTATCCTATTGCTACCTTGCCCTTAAATGGCTTGTATGTTATTATTTTTGATTTTATTGAACAACTTGTAAAAGACAAACAAGCGATTTTTAATACCCATTTACTGCATCAACTATTTAGTCATCCATACGCTTCTATTTTATTTAACAATAACAAGCACTATGAAGCAGTTATAGCAACAAAAAAACTCATTCAAAAAATACTTAGCGCGGGGAAAATAAACTATAATTTATCGGAACTAAAGTCGCTTAATTTGCAATTTAATGAAATCGATTTTTACTGGTTTTTTGAAACATTAATTGAAGACGATGAGGCCAGAAATTTATTCCCAAGTAGCTTACATAAAACAAATGAAAAATTAATAATTGGAGCAAATACAGCTATTCAACTCAAAGAATTATTGTTGATGCAAGTTCATCTTTACCAAGAAATACTAAGCGACATAATTCAAGTTTATTATCATGTTGAAGAAACAAATATAAAACAAGCTAAAACACTTTTCACGCTTATTCATCAAGCATTGTTGAGTAAATCGCTTCCTTTTATTGGCAATGCCACCGGAGGCATGCAATTTATTGGATTGCTTGAAACCAGGATGTTACAATTTGATGAGATCATCATTACAGGCTGTAATGAAGGCATTTTACCAAGTGCAAAGGCAATAGGTAATTCTTTTATTCCCTATGATATACGCCATCAATTTAATTTACCTACTTACAAAGACAGTGAAGCTGTTTTTGCTTATCATTTTTACAGATTAATACAAGGCGCGCAGCAGGTTTACCTTATTTACAATACTGAAACAGATGAGTTTGGGAGTGGCGAAAAATCAAGATTTCTGATACAATTAGAAATGGAATTGAAACGAAAAAACCCAGCAGCAGCAATTACTTCAGAAATAATTAAACTTCCTGCCCTCAACAATTTTAGCAGAAAAAACATTCAATTTGAGCATACAGCCCGCATTGATGAAACCATAAAAGTGCTTTCTGAAAAAGGATTATCTGCCACAGCTTTAATTTCTTATAAAAATTGTTCCTTACAATTTTACTTCAAATATATTGAACGTATTCATGAACCCGATGAAATTGCAACTGAAGTAGGCGCAAATATTGTAGGCAGTGTAATTCACGCTGTGCTTGAGGAAATTTATGCACCTTTCAAAAATCAATTCATCGTAAGCCAACAACTTCAACGCTCTTTTAGTGAGCTGGAAGTGCTCACAAGAAAGGCCTTTGAAAAAATTGAACCGGGGGTGGAAAGCAGTAGTGGTAAGAATTTATTATTTATTCAAACTTCTGTTAGAATAGTTGCTAATTTTTTAGCACAAGAGCAAAAATCATTAAAAAATGGCGTTGCTCTTCGTTTGCTGCATACCGAACAACAGTTTGAATGCAATTTAAATGTTGAAAAAGAAAGCATAAAACTACGTGGCACCATTGATAGAATAGACGAGTGGGATAATAAAGTTAGAATTATAGATTACAAAACAGGTGTGGTTGATCCAAAAAAATTGAAAGTTGAAGCTATCGAAACTGTTTTTGAAGATGCTGAGTACGACAAAGCCTTTCAACTATTATTCTATACCCTACTCTATCGTAAAAACGCTACAATTAAAAATCAAGAAGTAGAAGCTGGTATTTTAAGTTTGCGTAAAATAAGTGAGGGGCTACATACCATAAGAACTGTGGAGGAAAATGAAACTATATTGGAAAAATTTGAACAACATTTGGTTGCGCTCATTGCACAATTGCATGATGAAAAACAGCCTTTTATACAAACTGCAAATACTGACATTTGCAGCTATTGCGCCTATGCCAATATTTGTATGAGATAATTTTCTTTTTTAATATTTACAAATCAAGCGCACAATGGCATTCATGTTTTTTTGTTAATTTCGCGTTCATTAAAAATAAATGCACGAATAACGCGTTCAATAAGCCAATTAATTTAATTAAAATATAGTACAATTGTGAGATTACTTTCTGCATTATCGTTATTATTCATCATTACTTTTACATCTTGTAAAAAAGAAGTTGGCTTTATTTTAGATAACAATGCCAAACTAAACTTTTCGGAAGATACAATATTGTTCGATACTGTTTTTACTCAGGTAGGTTCATCCACCAAGCAATTAAAAATTTACAATCCTTACAAAAAAAAGTTACTGATCAAAAGAATTTGGTTAGCAGGTGGGGCCGGTTCTCAATTTAAATTAAATATTGATGGTGTGCCCGGTAATGCTACTAATGATGTTGAAATAATGCCTAATGATAGCTTGTACATATTTGTAGAAGTTACTGTTAATCCTTTGAATGTAAATTCACCTATGATTGTTTCTGATAGTATATTATTCGAAACAAATGAAAGCATACAAGATGTTGATTTAGTGGCTTGGGGACAAGATGCACATTATATTAGACCCAATACCTATATCGCTGGTTTGCCGCCATTAAATATTATTGCTAAAGAAAATGAAAATATTACCTGGACCAATGATAAACCTTATGTAATATATGGTTATGCAGTGGTTGATAGTGCGGCTTGTTTAACGATTAATGAAGGCACGAGAGTGCATTTTGCAAAAAATTCTGGTTTGTGGATATACAGATTTGGCTGTTTAAATGTAAATGGTACAAAAGGAGCACCAGTTGTTTTTCAAGGCGCGCGTTTGGATTATGATTACAGAGAAATAGCAGGCCAATGGGATAGAATATGGATAAACGAAGGTGCAACAAGTAATATCAATTATGCTGAAATAAAAAATGCATTTATAGGTTTGCAATTGGAGTTTTTACCTCCCTTTGGAAACTTTGGCAATACCCTTCTTAACCTTAGAAATACAAAGATTTCTAATATGACTGCCTATGGCATTTATACAAAGTTTTTTAGATTACATGCTAACAATGTATTAGTAACAAATTGTGCTGAAAATACGCTGGCCATTACAATGGGTGGAATATATAATTTCAAACATTGCACAGCTGCAAACTTTTATTCAGCAAACACACAACGTCAAACTCCATCAGTTGTAATAAATAATTACAATGAGGGAGTAATTGGCCCTTTAGACAGCTGTTATTTTGGAAATTGTATACTTTATGGCAATATTGAAAATGAAATAAGCATTGATAGTAAGCCAGGTCAACCCTTCAACTACATGTTTGAAAACACCTTGCTTAAAATTGACCCAGCAACCAATACTGATAATATAAATAACTACAAAAACATCATTAAAAATCCAGCTAATATTACTGTTGACGGTGCGAGTGCCCAAGCATTGTTTATTAATCCTAATTTATTAGACTATAGATTAAGAGCTACTGCACCAACCATCAATACCGGATTGCCTTTATTGGGGCAGCAAGTACCTATAGATTTAGATGAATATGCACGCGATGGGCAGCCAGATATGGGTTGTTACGAATATCATTAATTCAATTATTTTTATCGAGTTCTAGCGCCTCCTGAAACACTTCCGCAATCAAGGCAAGTGTTTCATCGTTAATTTCAAAAATCGAAATACCTTTAATCATTGTTCTTTTTCGAGCTTCCAATTGCGGTCTGTTTGTTAATTTAAAACCGTTTATAAAACATACTTCTACCCCATTTTTCTTAATAGGATTAATGTAACAAATCCACTTTCTACCATCATAAAAAGGAATTCTAAAGCGTAGTTTAGTTGAAACACCCGAAAACGTCATTATCAAATGATGCAAATGATAAATTAGATGCTGCTGATGCGTATTTTCAAGGCTTTCAATATATTCATCTACTGGTGACATAAATTTGATTGAGCCTAAAAATAATAAAATTAATTTCCAATTTTAAATCTTAAGCTAATCATTACCTTTGCGGATATGAAAACCAAAACCCTTAAAAAGAACAAGGTTAATGTAATTACCCTTGGATGCTCTAAAAACATTGTAGATAGCGAAGTATTGATGGGACAATTACGCGCCAACAATATTGAAGTAGAGCACGAAAGTACAAAAAATGATTCTTCCATTGTCATCATTAACACCTGCGGTTTTATTGATAATGCCAAGCAAGAAAGTATAGATACCATTTTAAGATTTTCGGCAGCAAAAAAGAAAGGACAAATAGATAAATTATATGTTACGGGTTGTTTAAGCGAACGCTACAAACCAGATTTAGAAAAAGAAATTCCGAATGTAGATGCCTATTTTGGCACAAGAGAATTACCCCGAATGCTTAAAACACTAAAGGCCGATTATAAGCAAGAGTTGTTGGGTGAACGTTTGCTTACCACACCAAATCATTCGGCCTATTTTAAAATTTCTGAAGGTTGCGATAGACCTTGCTCTTTTTGTGCTATTCCCTTAATGCGTGGTGGACATGTTTCAGTTCCTATTGAACAATTAGTTGCCCAAGCCAAGCAATTAGCAAAAAACGGCACTAAAGAATTAATGATTATTGCGCAAGACAGCACCTATTATGGATTAGATTTATATAAAGAAAGAAAGCTTGCCAATTTATTAGAACAATTATCAGATGTAGAAGGCATTGAATGGTTGCGCTTGCATTATGCATTTCCAAGTGGTTTTCCGCTTGATGTATTAGAAGTAATGAAAAACAATCCAAAGGTGTGTAACTATATTGACATGCCTTTACAACATATTACTGACAACATGCTTAAAAGCATGCGCAGAGGCACTACCAAGCAAAAAACTATCGATTTAGTAAATATGATTAGGGATAAAGTACCTCATATTGCAATAAGAACAACTTTGATAGCAGGCTATCCAGGAGAAACAGAAAAAGATCATGATGAAATGGCCGAGTGGGTTACAAACAGTAGGTTTGATCGCTTAGGCATATTTACCTATTCTCACGAAGACAACACCCATGCTTTTGCTTTAAATGATGATGTTCCAGCAGAATTAAAACAAGAACGTGCCGACAATATCATGAGTATTCAACAAGGCATCTCAAAAGAGTTGAATGAACAAAAAATTGGGAAAACATTTAAAGTGTTGTTCGATAAAAAAGAAGGAGATTACTTTGTAGGACGCACTGAGTTTGACTCTGCCGAAGTTGACAATGAAGTTTTAGTTGATGCTGCTACTAATTTTGTAAGGGTTGGCGATTTTGCAAATATTGAAATTACAGGAGCCGAAGATTATGATTTGTTTGGCGTGATTGCCGATTAAACAGCAACACCTATCACACAAATATCATCAACTTGCTCTAAGTTGCCTTTCCACATTTCAAAGAATTTGTCCATGATATCATATTGCACTTGCATGCTGTTGCTTTGCTGCGCTAAAATCAATTCGCGCATTTTGCCCGTCTTTAATTTCTTTCCTTTTTCTCCACCAAACTGATCTGCCAAACCATCTGAAAAAATATAAAACTTATCACCTTTTTCAAGTTGTATCTGATGCGTTTTAAAATTGGTTGGATTATCAAATTTCCCAATAGGCTGGCGATCTGGTTTGAATTCTATTATTTCTTGGTTACGCATTAACCATAAAGGATTGTTGGCACCAGCCCAAAGCAATTCGTTTGTTTTAAAATTTAAAACGCATAATGAAATATCCATACCATCGCGCACTTCCATGTCACTTTTTTCGAAAGTTTCGATCACCAAACCTCTTACTTTATCTAAAATATTACCCGGATCCATCAAGTAAAACTCTTTGATTGCCCTGTTTAAGGCATTGCTACAAAAAATACTAATCATAGCACCTGGCACGCCATGTCCTGTGCAATCTGCAACAGCAAACATAACGCAATCTGATGGATTCATTGATGAATCTTTAGGCTTTATAAAATTCCCAAAATCATCTTTTGGAAAAGTATCCATCCAATAAAAATCACCTGCTACAATGTCTTTCGGTTTATAAAAAACATAGGAGTTTGGCAAGTATTTATTCAGTAATTTATTCGACGGTAAAATGGCTTCCTGTAAGCGTTTTGCATACATTATTGAATCAAATATTTCTTTACTTTTTTCTTCTAGTATTTTTTTCTGTGCCGAAATATTTATTCGTTGGTGTTCAACAAAATCTTTTTGTTTTTCAATAAACTCTTTTTGCCGGCGCATTACTATTAAGCGGTTGCCAATAAACAGTGAAAATAAAACCAATAAAATGATACCCGCAATTAATCCCTCACGCTTTGTTTTTTCAACTTTTAAATTTGCTCTTTGGGCTTCAATTTGAGCCTGCTGCAATTGATTAGCAGCAAGGTTTTTAATACTATCGCCAGTAGCTTTTTTTTCAAACTCAAACAACAATTCTTTTCTTAAAATATCTTTCTTATTTTGTTGTCCGTTAATAGTATCGCGCAAAGCCACATATTTTTCAAATTCAATTAATGCTTGTGCTTTATTACCTCTTAACTTTTCAATTTGATAAAGTTGAGAACGAGCATCACGTTCTATATATGTTTCATTTAACGATTGAGAAATAGCCAATGCTTTTAGCGTATTTTGCATCGCAAGGTCTAATTTATTTTGTCCTTTACTTAACAATTTACTTTTATAATTGGCCTTGTGCATTTCAATATAAGCACCGCTCATATTAAGTGTATTTATCGCCACATCCTTTTTAGAGTTTAATTTTTCGTAACTTGCTATTGACTTTTGAATATATTCAATAGCAGTATCAAACTCCTTTTTCTTAATATAAGAACCTGCAATATTGCCAATGATATTAGCAACACCGCGCTGATCATCAACCAGCTTGTATTTAGTTAAAGCTTCATTCAAATATTGCATAGCTTTATCTAGTTCTTTTTTATTGGTATAGAGCACACCAATATTTCCTAAGTGTCGCGCTTGCATACCTTCATTGCCCATGACCTTATCAATGGCTAAGGCTTTAAAAGCAAACTCTAGTGCTTTGTCATGATCACCAGTTTCCATGTAAACTAAAACGATATTACCATAGCATGCTGATAAGCCTTTTTGAAAATTTATTTGTTCAAATAATCGTAAAGATTTAAAATAATAATCAAGCGCTTTCCCGTAATCTGACTGCGAGGTATAAATCAAACCAATGTTCATTAAATTGCTGCCCATGCCTTTTTTATTCAACAATTTTGTTTCAGCTACTAATGCCTTTTTATAGTATTGAATTGCTCCAGTATAATCTGACAAACCATAATAGTTAACCCCAATAAATCGGTTGGCTTTAGCCTGCCCACCAATAAATTTAAGTTGCTCTGACAAGGCCAATGCTTCAATACCTATCTCTACACCTTTTTTAGGATTAATGACATAGTACGCAAATGAAATTTCGCAAAGCGCATTCACTCGATTGGTATCTTGAGCAGTATTTGCTTTTAAATAATCTTGAATTGAATCGATGCGGGCCTGCCCTTTTTTTTGCGCAAAGGATATAGAAAATGTACAAAGTATAATCAGTGCAATAGCAAAACTAATTTTGTTTTTAATGTTAACTTTGAGTAAACTGATATTTATTTTCATCATTTTAATTACATGTTTCTTCTATATTGTCCACCAACTTCAAACAAAGCATTTGTTATTTGCCCCAATGAACAATATTTAACAGCTTCCATTAATTCAACGAATAAATTTTGATTATTGATAGCAGCATTTTTAAGTCGATCAAAAATCAATTCGAGTTTATCTTCATTGGTTTTATGCAGCTGTGTTAACATGTTTATTTGATATTCTTTCTCTTCTGGCGTTGCCCTTATTACTTCTGCAGGAATCACTGTTGGAGAACCTTTAGAAGATAAAAAAGTATTTACGCCAATGATAGGATAATCGCCATTATGCTTCAATGTTTCATAATACAAACTTTCTTCTTGTATTTTTCCTCTTTGATACATGGTTTCCATGGCCCCTAAAACGCCACCTCTTTCATTAATTCTATCAAATTCTGTAAGCACAGCATCTTCAACTAAGTCGGTTAATTCTTCAATAATAAATGAACCCTGTAACGGATTTTCATTTTTTGCTAAACCTAATTCTCTATTGATGATTAATTGAATTGCCATTGCCCTTCTTACACTTTCTTCGGTAGGTGTGGTTATGGCCTCGTCATAAGCATTGGTATGCAAACTATTGCAATTATCATAAATAGCATACAAGGCCTGCAATGTTGTTCTTATATCATTAAAATCAATTTCTTGTGCATGCAATGAACGGCCACTGGTTTGTATGTGATATTTCAACATCTGTGAGCGCTCATTAGCATTGTATTTTAACTTCATAGCCTTGGCCCAAATTCTTCGTGCAACTCTTCCAATCACTGCATATTCAGGATCAATTCCATTGCTAAAAAAGAAAGATAAATTAGGCGCAAATGAATCTATATTCATCCCACGACTTAAATAATATTCCACAAAAGTGAAACCATTACTTAAGGTAAGCGCCAACTGTGTGATAGGATTAGCGCCTGCCTCTGCAATATGATACCCACTAATGGAAACTGAGTAAAAATTTCTAACATTTTGATCAATAAAGTATTGTTGCACATCACCCATCAAACGCAATGAAAACTCGGTACTAAAAATACATGTATTTTGAGCTTGGTCTTCTTTTAAAATATCTGCTTGAACTGTGCCGCGCACCGATGCTAATGTTTCTTCCTTTATTTTTTGATATACATCTGTAGGTAAAACTTGATCACCTGTAACGCCTAACAAAAATAATCCTAATCCATTATTGCCTTGTGGAATATCTCCTTGATAAGCTGGACGATTGGTTCCTTTGGCATTATAAATAGCGTCAATTTTATCGTTAACTTCTTTTTCTAATCCATTTTTTTGAATATAAATTTCACATTGCTGATCAATAGCAGCATTCATGTAAAAAGCAGCTATAATAGCAGCAGGACCATTAATGGTCATACTTACAGAAGTGCTTGGTGAAGCCAAATTAAAGCCACTATATAATTTCTTAGCATCATCTAAACAACAAACAGAAACACCGCTATTACCAATTTTTCCATAAATATCTGGACGATAATCAGGATCATTTCCATAAAGTGTAACACTATCAAAAGCAGTGCTCAAGCGCTTTGCAGGCAAGCCCATGCTCACATAATGAAAACGTTTGTTTGTTCTTTCTGGCCCACCTTCGCCAGCAAACATTCGTGTTGGATCTTCTCCTTCTCTTTTAAAAGGATAAATTCCAGCAGTAAAAGGAAATTCCCCTGGCACGTTTTCTTGTAGGGTCCATTGCAATAAATCGCCCCAAGCACGGTAGGTTGGTGTACTTACTTTAGGAACCTGCAAATGTGATAATGACTCATAATGCGTTGCAATTTTTAATTCTTTATCGCGTACTTTAAAAATATAATATTCGTTTTTATACAATTGAAACTTGGCCGCAAAACCTTCAATCACTTTTTTATTTTTTGGATCTAACTCCAGTAAAAGCTTATCAAATTGCGCTTTAATTACTTTCAATGCATCATTTACATCAGCTTCTGAAGATGTTGCTAAATTGTCCCAAAAATGCTCCATACGCTCAAATGCACTTTCATTACTGCCAGTTAAAGCCAAGGATGTTTGACAAATGGAGTAAAGTTTTTGTGCAATTTCAGCTTGTGTACGCGCCCACTTATCATAACTTCTGTTATTCTCCGTGATTTCGCTTAAATACCTTGTTCTATTGGGAGGAATAATATAAATCTTTTCGCTCATTTCTTTTGTAATGGAAATATTTGACACCAGAGGAGCCCCAGTTTTTTCAACCAACTTATCCATCACAGCCTTGTACAAACGATTCATGCCGGGGTCATTAAATTGAGAAGCAATGGTTCCAAAAACTGGAATTTCTTCATCATCTACATCCCATAATTGGTGATTGCGCTTGTACTGTTTTTTAACATCGCGCAAAGCATCTAATGCACCTCTTTTATCAAATTTATTGAGGGCAATAATATCTGCAAAGTCAAGCATATCAATCTTTTCGAGTTGTGTTGCCGCACCGTATTCTGGTGTCATCACATACAAGCTCATATTGCTATGTTCAATGATTTCTGTATCAGATTGACCAATGCCAGAAGTTTCCAAAATAATTAAATCAAAATGTGCTGCTTTTAATACATCTACAGCCTCTTTTACGTGTTTGCTTAAAGCTAAATTACTTTGGCGTGTAGCCAATGAACGCATATAAACTCTTTCATTTTTTATACTGTTCATGCGAATTCTATCACCAAGCAGGGCGCCACCGGTTTTTCTTTTGCTAGGATCAACTGAAACAATAGCAATTTTTTTGTCGCTAAAGTCCACTAAAAATCTTCTCACCAATTCGTCAACCAAGGATGATTTTCCTGCTCCACCGGTTCCTGTAATACCTAATATAGGCGTATGGGAAAGGTTTGAAGCTGTTTTTGCAATTGCACCAGCTAATATTTCAGGATAAAATTTAGCAAACTCATCAGGAAAATTTTCAGCAGAGGAAATTAAACGTGCAATACTTTTGTAATCTCTTTCTTTTAAATGTTTTACCTCGCCATTCAAATTAGCTCCTGTAGGAAAATCACATAACTCAAGCATATTATTAATCATTCCCTGCAAGCCCATAGCACGGCCATCATCAGGACTATAAATCCTTGTAATTCCATAAGCATGGAGTTCTTTAATTTCTTCAGGTAAAATAACGCCACCGCCACCACCAAAAATTTTGATGTGACCACAATCTTTTTCTTTTAATAAATCGTGCATGTATTTAAAAAATTCAACATGCCCTCCTTGGTAGGAAGTAAGCGCAATGGCATTGGCATCTTCCTGAATGGCACAATTTACCACTTCTAAAGCGCTTCTATCGTGACCCAAGTGAATCACCTCCGCCCCACTGCTTTGGATAATTCTGCGCATAATATTGATGGAGGCATCGTGCCCATCAAACAAAGAAGCAGCAGTAACAATTCTAATTTTATTTTTTGGGATATATGGTGTTATAGCAATCATATTATTATAATAATGTAGGTTACAAATTTGCTAATTTTTTTGGGATTATTCGCACTCTTCTGCTGATTTTGAAATTTATATGTTTGGTCAACAAATATGGTTAATTACAGTATCGTATTAAATTATTTAGATTTGCATTGAAATTTATGAAACATAAAGCTTATGAACCTACCTGCTAACTCTGTTGATGACTACTTATTAAAGGTAAGTGATGATAAACGAGCGGCCTTTATGCATTTGCGTGAAATTATAAAAACGAACATTCCAAAAGGCTTTGAAGAGTGTTTAAGTTATGGTATGATTGGTTATGTGGTGCCTCATCATTTGTATCCAACAGGTTATCATTGTGATCCCAAACTGCCATTACCTTTTGTGAGTTTAGCAGCTCAAAAAAACTTTATTGCCATCTATCACATGGGCATTTATGCTAGCCCGAGCCTGCTTGAATGGTTTACAATTGAGCATGGCAAAAGGGTAAAATCAAAGTTAGACATGGGCAAAAGTTGTATCCGCTATAAAAAAGCAGAAAATATTCCTTTTGATTTAATTGCTGCATTAATGCGCAAAATTACAGTTGCACAATGGATTACCGCCTACGAAAATGCATTCAAAAAAAAATAAATCACGGAATTATCAGCCTCTCTAAGATTTTACTAAAGCCTATTTATGACAGTTCCCGAAGATAATTATTTAAAATGCACACAAATTCTTAATAAGTATTGGGGGCATAAAAACTTTAGGCCACTGCAATGGGAAATTATTGAATCAGTATTAAACAAAAAAGATACCGTAGCACTCTTACCTACAGGAGGCGGAAAATCTGTTTGTTTTCAGGTGCCTGCAATGGCCTTAGATGGTTTGTGCATTGTAGTTACGCCGCTCATTGCCTTAATGAAAGACCAAGTGATGCAACTCAATAAAAAGGGCATTAGCGCTACTGCAATACACAGCGGTATGAGCAGGCGCGAGATAGATATTGCTATAGGTAATGGCATTCAAAAAAAGGATAAGTTTCTTTATTTATCTCCCGAAAGGTTGCAAACAGAAATGTTGTTGGCAAAAGTGCACCTCATGAACGTAACGCTTATTGCCATTGATGAAGCGCATTGTATTTCACAATGGGGTTATGATTTTAGACCCGCTTATCTAAAAATAGCATCTTTAACTGAATTAGTTCCCGAAGTGCCAATTATTGCGCTTACTGCAACAGCCACTCAAAAAGTAGTATTAGATATTGCCGATAAGTTAGTGTTCCATAAACCTGCTTTTTTTCAGAAAAGCTTTGAGCGAAAAAACATTGCCTATATGGTTTTAAAGGAAGAAAACAAAATGGGGCGTATGCTAAAAATTGCGAGGAATGTTAAAGGTTCAGGCATTGTATATGTTCGTAATAGAAGACTAACTCAAGAAATAAGTCACTTTTTAAATCAGAATGGAATTGTTTCTAATTTCTATCATGCGGGCTTAACCACTGAACAAAGAGATGTAAGACAAAATGACTGGATCAACAATACCATACAAGTTATTGTATGCACCAACGCATTTGGAATGGGTATAGATAAGCCCGATGTTCGTTTTGTGATTCATTACAGTGCGCCAGATTGTGTAGAGAATTATTTTCAAGAAGCAGGCAGAGCAGGAAGAGACGAGCAAAAAGCATATGCAGTATTGCTTTATGAAAAGAGCGACAGATTTGAATTGACCGCCCAAGTAGAAGCTAGTTTTCCCCCTATGCATGAAATAAAAAGAGTGTATCAGGGTTTATCTAATTTCTTTCAAGTGGCTGTGGGTGTGGCACCAGAAAAAAGTTTTGATTTTGATATTAATGAATTTTGCAATACCTACAACCTTAGCACTGGCATGGTTTACAATGCCATGAAATTGATTGAACGCGATGGCCTCATTGCACTTACTGAAGAAATTAATATGCCATCGCGCATTAAATTTTTGGTGAATAAAAATGCATTGTATGATTTTCAAGTATATCATTTTAAGTACGATGAGTTTGTTAAATTACTGCTTAGGTCTTATGGTGGTATTTTTGACAGCTACGCAATTATTAATGAAACAGAATTGGCGCGCAGGGCAAGACTTAAGAAGGAAGAGGTGATTGATTATCTGAAAAAGTTAGATGGTTTTAAAATATTAAATTATCTGCCCCAAAAAAGTATACCTCAATTGCATTTTACTGCTTTAAGAAAAGATGCTAAATCAATAAACCTAAGTAATGAAGTTTATATTGATAGAAAATTGCAAGCAATAAAAAAAATGGAAGCTATATTGCATTATGCAGAAAGTACTAATGTGTGCAGAAATGTGCTGCTTTTAAATTATTTTGAAGAGGAAAACACAAAAAAATGTGGTCATTGCGATGTTTGTATCCATGACAGAAAGCTTGCTTTATCAAACGTTGTAGTGCAAAAAATGAGTGTAACCATTATTTCTATTATTGAAAAAAAACCAATTACTGTAGTACAGCTAATTGAAAATTTCAAACAATTTAGAGAAGATGAGGCGCTAGAAGTATTAAATTGGCTCTTCGAAATTAATCAAGTAGAAGAAAGAGATGGACTGCTTTATCTGAATTCGAAGTTGGTTAAATAAATTCTAAATATTATGATTGCTTTCTCTCAAAATTGATAAAGTCGGTTGAGGGAATTTCATTAAGCCCTAATTGACGAAACATTGTTACTAATTGTCCGCGATGATAAGTACCATGGTTCATACAATGCATAATTACTGATGCAAATCTTGTTGAAAATTGTTCGCCTTTTAGGTTTGAATATTCGCAATGTTGATCAAAAAAAGAATCATTACACTCATTCACAAAATCATTAAAGTTGGCAGAGTTGGCTAAGAAAAGATTGGTGGAAAAGCCTTCTTTATCCATCATCTTACTCGGCCAATCATTAATACTTTTGCCTTGCATACGCTGTAACCAAATATATTCAGCATCCCAAATGTGTAATATGGTTTTAAAAACACTGTTAAAACTGCTATCAATGGTTTGGTGTAACTGCTCTTGAGTAAGTTTCTCTACGCATTTAATCATTTCATTATTTGCCCACAAATTATAAGAGGTATATGCTTTTAGCGTGTTTTTCATAGATGTAAAATACAGTAAACTTTTTTTAAGGGTGCGAAGTTAAATTAATTAATGACTTTTTTTTCAATGAACCAAGCAGTAATTTACAAAAGATGTAATTCTTGATTTTTTATATTCGCTGAATTAGCCTCATAATACCGATGTGAAATAAGTTATGGCCCAAATTTGTTTCACGGCATTTGTCCCAAACTTTTTTCCGATGGGCATTTACCAATGTAATACCGCTTATACAAAACAAATAGTCCAATTTTATTGAACTATATTTTGTTATATCGGCATTAACCATTGTAAATTATTGGTATAATTTATAAATCACATTGGTATAAAATAATTAATTCAGCAGTTTGTTGCATCCTAATGATTAAAGTTGGCTTAATAAAGCCTATTTTTACACCTATTTTTGAATGATTTTTAATTCACTAAAGTAAATAAATGCATTTAATGCATGATTTATTATATATTTTATAAATTAAAAAATAATACATACATTTGTAGGAGTTATTATTCACTATTGTATATATTTTAACTT
>CAMBZU010000015.1 GCA_945872355.1 Chitinophaga pinensis | reverse complement strand
CCTATTAATCTTCCACTTTGTAACACATTGGCTGCAATTAATGGTTTAAATACATTCAATTCAAAATGACCAGTTGCACCTCCAATACCCACTGCCACATCATTTCCCATTACTTGCGCACAAACCATTGTCAATGCTTCTGGTTGTGTTGGATTTACTTTGCCGGGCATAATTGAAGAACCTGGTTCGTTATCAGGAATTACAATTTCGCCAATACCACTGCGTGGCCCAGAAGACAACATGCGAACATCATTGGCCACCTTCATTAAAGCCACTGCAGTTCTTTTGTATGCACCACTTAACTCTACCATGGCATCATGGGCAGCCAATGCTTCAAATTTGTTTGGCGCGGTTACAAATGGTAAAGCTGTAAAATCGGCAATTTTTTTTGCAACCAACACATCATAACCTTTTGGTGTATTTAATCCTGTTCCAACAGCAGTGCCGCCTAATGCCAATTCCTTAACCATCTCTAAAGCATTTTTAATGGCTCTAATACTGTTGGTAATTTGTTGCGCATAACCTCCAAACTCTTGACCCAATGTAAGTGGCGTAGCATCCATAAAATGGGTTCTTCCCACCTTAACAATTGTTTTAAATTGTTCTGATTTCGAAACCAATGTATCTCTTAATTTCTCTAAGCCGGGTATAGTAGTTTCCACCGCTTGCTTGTAAGCAGCAATATGCATAGCCGTTGGATAAGTATCATTGCTGCTTTGAGATTTATTAACGTCATCGTTAGGATGTAAAACCTTTTTTTCATCCATAAGATTACCGCCATTGATCACATGTGCGCGGTTGGCAATCACTTCATTTACATTCATATTACTCTGTGTACCACTGCCTGTTTGCCAAATAACAAGTGGGAACTCATCATCATGCATTTTGGTCAATATTTCATCACATGCTTTAGAAATTAAGTCTCTTTTCTCAGCATTGAGTATGCCTAAATCATGATTAGCATGTGCTGCTGCTTTTTTAAGATAAGCAAAGGCATAAACAATTTCCTTTGGCATGCTGGCTTCGGGCCCAATTTTAAAATTGTTTCTGCTGCGCTCAGTTTGTGCGCCCCAATATTTATGAGCAGGCACTTTAACCTCGCCCATGGTGTCTTTTTCAATTCTAAATTCCATAATGGTAGTATTTATTAGAAGTAATTTTTAAAGGTTGCAAATTTGCAGTTTATATTATTGATAAGCAAGACGTAATTTTATAGCGTATCGTTGTTTTGAAATTTACTTTTAGATGCTTTAATTTCAATAATCAAAGCGTCCCTTTCCAAATTTTTTTAACGTATTTAATGTTCCCTATGAATATTTTTTTATTTTAATTGATATTGCCAGCCATTTTTAATTCACTATTCGCTTCCTTTTAATTTTTCAGCAACCTTAAAAGTGCTAGTTATTTTATTTATTTTATCATAAATTATCAACATAATTCCTTGCCAATTAAAGATTAAAGCAAGTAGGTTAACAATTGCTTAACATTATGTTTACAAATTAGACAAATTGGAAGGCTTTTTTAAGTGCAAATTTGCAATCTTAAATATTACACGCTATGTCAAAACGTTTTTACTTCTTGTATTTTATTGGAATTTTTATTCCGTATTTTGCTTCAGCTCAAGCTGATATTGCTGCAGCTCGCCTTCTTGGTGCAGGGGCTACGGTAACAGTAACAGGTATTGTTACCAATGGCGGTGAGCTTGGTGTTATTAGATACTTTCAAGACAATACAGCTGGTTTAGCAGCTTATGATACTCAACTTGCCGCGCTAGACAGAGGCGATAGTGTTACAATCACCGGCGTTTTATTTGATTACAATGGATTGCTTGAAATTCAGCCTGTGTCGGCTTTTGTGGTTCACAGCAGTGGCAATTCAATTCCGCAACCTCAACTAATTGTTCCAACTCAAATGGGCGAAACTAATGAAAGTGAGCTTGTTAGAATTAATAATGTAACTTTTCAAAATGCAGGCCAAGCCTTTACAGGAAACACTTCTTATACCTTAACTGCTGGTGTAGCTAGTTTTATTCTTTATATCAGATCAGGTTCGCCAATGATAGGGCAAGTGATACCGAATGGCACCATTGATTTACTTGGCATTTCTTCTCAATATATTACTGATTATCAAATTATACCAAGAGATTATAATGATTTTATTATTCCTCCAACCATCCAAATTATTTCACCTATTTCAGTATCAAATATTGTTACCGATGGCTTTAAACTATCGTGGCTGACCGATTCTTTAGGTTCTTCTGAAGTGCGCTATGGTATAACACCCAATCTTGAACTTGGTTATGCAAACGGGATTGGCAACACTTCAACACACGAAGTAACACTCACAGGTTTAAATCCGGCAGCCATTGTTTATGCCAAATGTTTTTCGGTACAAGGCACCGATACTGCTTTTAGTACTACGGGAATTTATGCAACAAAATCTCTTTCAACCGGAAATATTATAACATACTTTAATGCCAGTGTTGATAATTCAGTAGCCATTAATCAAAACGCCACGCAGTTGTTTGAAGCTATTGATGATACACTAATTGCTTATATAGACAGGGCCAGTCAAACACTCGACATTACTATTTATGATTTTAATCTTACTAACATTTCAAATATTTCGGATGCAATTAACAATGCCTACAACAGAGGTGTTGAAGTGCGTGTTATTTCTGATGGAAGTTTGGCTGCCACAAATACAGGTATTGCTGCTATCAGCAGTAGTATTATTAAAATACCAAGTCCAACTGGTGGAAACTATGGTATCATGCATAATAAATTCGTAATTATCGATGCCAAACATACCAATCCTAATAAAGCTATCGTTTGGACAGGCGCCACAAACTGGCAGGATGGGCAAATAAATCACGATCCAAATAATGTTGTTATTTTTCAAGATCAAACTTTGGCAAAAGCTTATACGCTTGAATTTGACGAAATGTGGGGAAGCAATGGTCCAACTCCTAGTTTAGCTAATTCTAGATTTGGTCCAACAAAAACAGATAACACACCGCATGAGTTTAACATTGGTGGAAAAAGGGTAGAATGTTATTTCAGCCCTTCAGACAATGTAAACAACAAACTAATCAACACCATCAATTCAGCAGATAATTCATTGTATTTTGCTTCAATGATTATTACAAGATTTGATCTTTCGCAAGCAATTACTGATAAAGTTGCACTTGGTGTAAATGCCTACGGAATAACGCATTCTGCTGTTGGTTCACTTACTTGGAACGACCTTGTAACTGGAATGCAACCTGGGCATATGTTGGCAAACATAGATAGCGCCAATACTATTATGCATCATAAATATTTAATTATTGACCAAGAAAACAATGCTAGTGACCCACAAGTATGGACGGGCTCTCATAACTGGAGTAACAATGCAAATAACAGGAATGATGAAAATACGGTAGTAATTCATGATCAAAATGTGGCCAATCAATTCTATCAAGAGTTTTATGCACGTTTTATTGCTTATGGCGGAAACATTGTTACAAACAATAAAGAATACATTTCGCTAGAAGGCGCAATTTATCCAAATCCTAACAACACTAATCAACTGATGCTCTCTTTTACCAATGAAAATGCAATTGATAATAATACTTTGATTTCGATATACAATAGTATTGGGCAATTAAAATCTCAACAAGCCATCAATACACAAAAAGGCATCAACATTGTTAATTTAGATATTAGCAATTTAGCAGCAGGGGTTTATTTTGTTACTTTTAAAAATAACAATACTCAATTCACTAAAAAGTTAATTCGCAATTAAATTATTAATTAACTATTAATTAATGATATCAACACCTTTAAATTATATCAATTCAATTCCTTTGCAATCATAATTATCCACAGTAAATATTTATCCTAAAATCATAAAATGAAAAACAAACAAACAACAAAAAAATGGCATCAACACCTAAAATGGTCATTGATGTTACTTCTAATGAGTTTTGCATTTACAAACTCGTTAAAGGCTCAAACAACCATCTTTACAGAAAGTATGGGAACAGTTGGTGGAACAACAACAATTGCCGCCCATGAAACAGCCAATGGATTTGACAATGATGTCTATACAATGACTAATGGAGGAGCTATTGTGTCTGCAGATTTAAGAGCTACTACAGTTTCATCAGGTTACACAGGTGCCTCTGGTGCAGCTAATGTTTTTTTTACAACCACAAATAATCAATACGGTTTCGCTATTGAAGGAATTGATGCATCTAATTTTTCAAGTTTACAACTCCAATACGGATATAGAAAGGAAAGTGCAACTCTTTTTGCTACTTTTGCTGTTGAATATTGGAATGGAAGTGCTTGGGTAAATGTTGCTAACACTTCTGCAAATTTATTTAATGAGACTGCTACAGCAGTTGTTGGCTGGTATTTGTCAAAATCATTAACCTTACCTTCGGCAGCGCAAATTTCAGGATTAAAAATTAGATTTTTAAAGTCTGGCACAGCCTCCATTCGTATTGATGATGTTAAGTTGACTGGAACACCTCTTCCTATCCTTACCCCCTCTGCAACAGCCATAACTGGATTAAACTATACTTTTGGTAGCGGCCCATCAACTTCTACTTCTTTTACCTTTACTGGTGCTAACTTAACAGGTGCCCCAGGATTAATCACCGTTGATGCTTCTGGAACCAGTGGATACGAAGTTTCAACAGATAATATTACTTTTTCACCTTCAGTAACATACAGCTATGCTGCAGCTACTTTAGCCGCACAAACTGTTCATGTTCGTTTAAAAGCTGGATTAGCAGTTGGTGCATACAATAGTCAATCAATCTCAATTGCTGGTGGTGGAGCATCATCTAGCAAAACAGCCTCCGGTGATGTTGTGCCACTAACGCCAGTGTTAAACTTATCAACGCCAGCAATGACGGGTTTTAATTATATTTTTGGATTTGGGCCTTCAGCGTCTCAGTCATTTACTGTTAATGGTAGCAATCTTGTACCTTCAAGCTCAAACGTTATTGTTGATGCAGGTGTAACCGCCTACGAAGTTTCAACAGATAACATAAATTTCTTTTCTTCTGTTTCTTTGCCATATACCTCTGGTAGTTTAGCGTCAACAACAGTTTATATTAGACTAGCTGCTTCTCAGGCAGTTGGTGCTTATAATCTACAAGTAATTAATGCCACTGCTGGTGCAACCAATAACAGTTTAACGGCCTCTGGAGATGTTTCACCTCAAATACCTGCGCTTACAATTGGTGCCATTACTCCAACAAATACCTTTTCTACAAGTGTTCCAACACCATCTGCCATTAGCACTTTTACAGTTAATGGGGTATTTTTAACCAATGACTTAACCATAGACGCTATTGCAGGTTATGAATATTCTGACAATGGTGGTTTTTCATGGACAACAAGTTTAACCTATAGTACAGTTACAGTAAATAAAACTATTTCTATTAGATTAACTGGAGCAGCTGGTGGTACTTTTAATGGAACTGTAAATATTGAAAGTACTGGTGCAACAAATTCTCCAAGTACAATTTCAGTTATTGGTAGTGCAGTTATAGTGCCTTTAATTACTGATGTGATCGTTCCTCAATACATGCAAGGTCTTAATGGCACAAATAATAACAGGTTACCGTGTCCTTTTAAAGTAACAATCACCAACTTAACGCCAAATTCAACTTATAGATACTTTAATACAGCTATCGTAGTTGCTACAGACAATGCAACATCTAATGGTGCTGGTGTTCCTATATTTACTAATGCACCAACATGGGTTAGAACTACAAGTGTGGGATTTGCTACAGTTGGTCAATATGGTGAATTCGATTCAGATGCGAGTGGTAATTATACTGGATGGTTTGTTTTAGAACCTTCAGGAAACGCTCGTTTTACGCCAGGTAATAATATTTTCATGCGTATCATGTTAAATGATGGTGCCGGTGGAACTGCAGTTGCCAACCGTGTTACTACAACTAATTCTGTTAAAGCTATAAATTTAGTTGCAGCCGCAGGTGCAAACAATGGTACGGGTATTAGAAGCGTTTCAAATGGTGCTGTTAAAGATTTTATATTCTTGTATGATAATGAACTTGGAACAGGTCGTCCAATTTCAGGGACTTATTTCGAAAGTGATGGAACTTCAGGTGGTGCAGCTTATCCTTCATTTTACCAATCTTCTGTTGAAGGTGTGGCAAAAGCTTGGGGCACTATTATACCAAACACACTTGCAACTGGTATCAGAAATTTTACATCATATAGTAGAATTACAGGAAATCAACTTTGTGTTTTTACAGATGATGATGGAGTATGGCCAACTGGAAATATTAATACCGTAAATCCAACAGGCGGAACAACTGCTCTAGTTATTGCTAATACTGATGCAACTATGCAATGCTTTTTATTGCCTTATGCTAATATTTCTGCAAATGTTACAACAGGTGCAGAAGCAACAGGAACTACCATTACTTTAACAGTAAGTATTACTGGTACAATTGCATCGCCTCAAACAGTTGATCTAAATGTTTCTGGACTTGATGTAACTGGCGGAGATTATACCATTAGTGGAGCAACCGTTAATATTCCTGCAGGTGTCAATCCAACCGGAACAGTAACGTTCACTGTATTAAACGATATACTTTATGAGGGTTTAGAAACCGCAACCATTACAATGTCGAATCCATCTGCAGGTATTGAACTTGGCTTTACATCTGCAATTGATTTAGACATCACTGATAATGATGTTCCAAAAATAGTGATTACTGAAATTATGTATGATAATTTAGGGAATGATGAGGAATGGGTAGAACTTTACAATAATGATATTACCAATGTTGTAATTGATGAAACTTGGTCAATTCAAGGAACTCCTTCTTCTGGTGTAGCTTGGACAAGAAATTTCCCTGCACTAACTTCAATCAACTTAGCTCCAGGTCAATACATCACTGTGCAACTAGGTTCTAATGGTGCTCCGTTTTTTGCTGCAACTGTTTCAATCAATGCAACTGCAAATCAGTTAACTAATACAGGTGCACCTTTAATCTTGCGTGATGATGCTGCTATCATTGACAATGTTACTTACGGTCCTGCTTTTGGTGCTGCTGCAAATGGCCAAGGCCCTTCATTAAGTTTAAATGATCCTAACTCTGACAATGCACTTGCTGCTAGTTGGGGCGCTTGTAACATCAACGGAAGTCCTAATAACCAGAACTTCAATTGTAATGCAGCAACGTATTATTCTATCAACTCAGGTAATTTAAATCCTGATGTATTTAATTCCACAACTGCAATTTGGTCAGATACTCCAACTGGTACCATTGGTCTTTGTGCACCATTTAAATCAACAACAAATTATGTTGTTCGCAATACACATAGTGTGGTTCTTAATTACACTACTACCCCTCCAAGTGTAAATAATATTACTATCAATGCAGGTGGTAAAATCTTTACTGATAATGTTACTGTTGGTAGTGAAAAATACATCAGACTTTTTGGTAATATTATAAATAGCGGTGCAATTGGAAACGGAGTTACTTACGATGCTATTGGTTTGTCAATAGAAGGAATCAACTCTACATTAAGCGGAGCAGGCTCATATAACCTTGGTGTAATTAGAAAAGATTTAATTACCAATATTAGTTCAACACTTACTTTAAATAGTAATGTTAATTTGAGATCACCAAACACAGCTTTCTACAATAATATTGCCGGTGGTACATTAAATTTAGTAGTAAATACTGCTAGAAATTTAACGCTTACTGACCCTGCTGGTGATTTCTCAATGGATGGAATTGATGGTACAGGCGCTGGTGACCGTAATGGGAACATCACAGTTAACGGTACTTTAACAATAACAGATAAATTATTTGCATTATCAAATAACACCCCAGCAAAATCATGTAACCTTACAATAGGTGCAACAGGTCGTGTTAATGTGGCTAATATTGATGCAAATGTTGATGGAACAGGTGGTACTTTGGGTGCATTTTCATTTACTATCAATGCTGGTGGTAAAATGAATTTAACCGGAAAATTAAAAGTAACTTCAGGTAACTTAAATTCAAATGGAGGATTGGTGCTAAAATCAACTGCTACACAAACTGCTTTAATTGATGGAAGTGGCGCAGGAAATGTAACTGGTGATGTGCTTGTTGAGAGAAAAATTGGAGCAATTTCTGGATATCACTTTTTATCTAGTCCGGTACAAGGTGCTTTTGTAAATAACACAGTGAGCGGTTGGAGAGATGATTTTACTATTCTTTCTTCAGTTGATGGTTTACAATTCCTTCCTGGAAATATATATTCAGTGCTTCCAACTGTTTTTGAATATGATGAAACAAATTTAAATCCTAATTCAGCTTATGGCTTTGTTGGAGCAACAGGAACAGCAGATGCGCTTACTCCATTAAAAGGTTTTGCTTGTGTAATTCCGGCAAATACTACTGTGGATGCATTTGGTGCTGTAAATAATGGTGCTGTAAATTATAGTGTTACAAAAGCGAGTGATGGTATAAATATTATTGGAAACCCATACCCGTCACCTATTAATTGGGCTACATTCCGTTCACATAATACTAACCTTGAAACTACCTACAAATCATTTATTACCACAGGTGGTTATGCCGGAGCTTATGGTGAGTATAATAGCTTTACAAGTATAGGTACCAATGGAGTTGGAAATATAATTGCATCTTCTCAAGCATTCTTAGTTACTGCATCTACTGCAGGTGCTATACAAGCTTTGAATACCGATAGAACTACTGATTTAAATCCAACTTACTTTACACAACCAGCTATTGTAAATGATGTGTTAAGATTAGAATTAGCAAAAGATGGAGCTCAAGATGAAATCGTTATTTTCTTTGCGCCATCTATTTCAACTGATAATTTTGATGCACTTACAGATGCCAAAAAAATATTCCCTTTCAACACTGATCATTCTTTTATATATAGTATTGCAGGAAATGATAAATTATCGATGAATGGACTAGGTGAATTTTCTAATGACAAAGTAATTCCACTCGGAATTAATGCATTTGGGGCTGGTTTACACCAAATAGTTGCCACAGATTTGAGCAACTTTGCACCAAGCGCAATGATCTATTTGTATGATGCAGCAACAGGTACTGTTCAAAATTTAAGAAGCAATCCATCTTATACTTTTAACTTAACTGCTGGAACAAACGAAGGAAGATTCTTTATTCAATTTACACCAGCTGTTCAATTAACAACTCAAAATGTTACATGTGCAGGTGCCGACGGTAAAGTAAGCTTAACTTATAACTCTAGTGCTATTTTAGAAGTGACCGTAAAAAATCAAGCAGGATTAATAGTTGCAACGTTAAATAATTTCAATGGTCAACAAACTATCAATAATTTAGAAGTTGGTAATTATGAAATTAATTACACACATACTAATGGCTATACAAGTGTTGAGTACTTCACTGTTAGTGGACTTACACCAGTTAGCTTGCAAGCTAGTGCTTCTTCAAACCAAGTTTCAGTAGGCGATAACGTAAGCTTTACTGCAATAAGTTCAACTGGTAGTACAGTTTGGAATTTTGGTGATGGTATTACAAGTATTGGAAATGATGTAAATCATATCTATAATACCAATGGAACATTCATGGTAACTGCAACTACAACAAATGGCGAATGCAATAAAACAATTGAAATTCCAGTATCAGTTGATGCTTCAACAGGAGTTGAAAATGTAAATAATCAAACCATGCAATGGATTGTTGCTAATAATCAAATAACTGTAAAGTTTACTGAATTATTAAACAAGAATGCTGTTATAGAATTATATGATCTTGCTGGAAAAGTAATTTACAGCAGTTCAATTAACAAAGGACAAGCGCAGCATGCAATTCCAACAGCAAAATTTGCAGAAGGAATATACTTAGCAAAAATAATGGTTAACGAAAATGTAACTGTTAAAAAGCTTTCAATAAAGAAGTAAATTCAATTATTAAATTTTCAAAAAGGGTGTCGATTTATTCGGCACCCTTTTTTTTATTGTTTAACTTGTAAGTAATTGCTTAATTTGTAAGAGTATAACATTGGCTTATAAGTATAAAGGAATGACTGAATTAGAAGAAAAAAATACACGTGTTAATGAATTAGATGGATTAAGAGGGATGGCTATTTTAGCTGCGGTGTTATATCATTATGCCAATAATTTAATAAATGCCGATGCCTCACAATTTAATCTCATATTAAAATCGATAACGCATTTTTTTTACACCAGTATTGATATGTTTTTTATGCTCTCAGGATTTCTATTAGGGGGCATATTACTAAAGAACAAAAGTTCAAAGAATTTCTTTAAAACATTTTACATGAGGCGTATTTGCCGGATTGTTCCTCTTTATTTTTTGTTGTTGCTTGTTGTGTTTATCATATGTAAATTAAATATTGGCAAAGGCACTTCTTGGTGGTTTAGTAATGATATTCCATTTTGGATTTATTTTACATTTCTTCAAAATATAATGATGGGATTAAAAGATATTATGGGCAATACTTGGTTGAGCCCAACATGGTCTTTAGGAGTTGAAGAACAATTTTATCTTATAATTTCCTTTCTGATTTATTTAAGTCCTAAAAGAGTGCTAATTTTTATATTACTTATTGGCATTGTATGCGCACCTATTTTTAGATACAACGCTCCAACTGTTTATGCCCTGTCGACTTTTACTTATTGCAGATTTGATGCACTTTTTGGAGGGATTTTAATTGCGCTTTTACACCAAGACCCTAGCTTTCAAATGTTCTTTAAAAAACACCTCAACAAATTTTACCTGTTTACCCTATTATTGCTTGGTATCACTTTCATGATTTCTATTGGAAAGTGGCACATGGCACTATTTACAGTGAACTCTTGGTTTAGTTTAATTTATGGATTGGTGCTTTTATTGGTACTTTACGATCCGAAGAATCTTTTTTCTAAACTAGCTCGAATCCCATTTTTTATTCATTTAGGACTTTACTCCTTTAGTATTTATTTATTTCATGAAATTATTTTAGGACTATTTTTTCTTACGATACCAAAAAAACTGCCGCAAATAAACACTTTGAATGATTTAGGCATGGTTGTAATTTGTGCAATACTTACCTATTTTGTGGCTCGGTTCATTTACAATCATTTTGAAAAAAAATTCATGGCATTTGGGCATCAATACAAATATTAAAAACCAAGCATATCAAAGCTTTTGATGCGAAATGAACATTTTTTATAAAAATGTTAACAAAATAACTTTAAAAAATATTTGTTAATTATATAATGTTTAATATATTTGCATCCTATTCAAAAAAGAAATAACAATTTAATTCAATATATCATGAACAAAAGCAACTTTTTCTCAGTAGCCCTTTTAACAGGAATGATGATTTTATCAGCAACAGCATTATTCGCATTACCTCCAAGTGCAACACCAATTGATGGTGGTTTATCTTTGGTTTTAGGTTCTTGCGCAATTTATGGTGCTAAGAAGATAAAAGACTCTCGTAAGAAGAACTAATTGCTGGTATATTCAGTCTTAACCTCCTTTCCAAAAGAAAGGAGGTTTTTTAGCGTATACATATATCTAATATAACTATTTCCAAATCTCAGTGACGCGCTTTTACTATTTACCCTTTGTGCCCTCCTATAAATAAATCATATGTCTCAACTAATTGAATGTGTACCCAACTTTAGTGAAGGTACCGATTTACAAATTATCAATCAAATTACAGCTGAAATAGAAAATACAGATGGTGTAAAACTGCTTAATGTAGACCCCGGCAAAGCCACCAACAGAACTGTGGTAACATTTGTTGGCCATCCGCTAGCAGTAGTTGAAGCTGCATTTAAAGCAATAAAAAAAGCCGGTGAGCTCATCGATATGAGTAAGCACAAAGGCGAACATCCACGCATGGGAGCCACAGATGTTTGTCCGTTTATTCCAATCAGCAATATTAGTATGGAAGAAACAGCAAAATATGCACAAATGCTGGCAAAAAAAGTGGGGACAGCACTTAATTTACCAGTTTACCTTTACGAAGAAGCGCAACCCAACAAGGAAAGACACAACCTTAGTGTGATAAGAGCAGGTGAATACGAAGGATTTTTCAAAAAAATAAAATTGGCCGAATGGCAACCCGATTTTGGACCGAATGAATTTGATGCTAAAAGAGGAGCTACAGTTATAGGAGCAAGAGATTTCTTAGTTGCTTATAACGTAAATTTAAATACCACTTCTACCCGAAGAGCAAATTCTATTGCTTTTGATGTAAGAGAAGCAGGACGTGTTAAAAGAGAAGGCGATTCGATAACAGGAAAAATTGTGACAGATGCTGCTGGAAATCCGTTAAACATTCCTGGCACTTTAAAAGCTGTTAAAGCCATAGGTTGGTATATTGAGGAATATGGTATTGCACAAATATCTATGAACCTAACCAACATTAACATTACCCCTGTGCACATTGCCTTTGATGAAGTTTGCAACAAAGCTAATGAGAGAGGAATAAGAGTTACAGGTTCAGAATTAGTTGGACTTATACCTTTAAAAGCAATGCTTGATGCAGGTAAATACTTTCTTGAAAAACAACAACGATCAATAGGTGTTTCAGAAAAGGAATTAATAAAAATTGCTATTAAATCGATGGGATTAGATGAATTATCACCTTTCAATCCACAAGAAAGAATAATTGAATACATTTTACAAGCACCTTCGGCCAACAAACTTATAGGCATGACACTTTCTGATTTTGCCGATGAAACAGCTTCAGAGAGCCCAGCACCGGGTGGCGGATCAATTTCTGCTTATGTAGGTGCATTAGGCGTTTCTTTAGGTACGATGGTGGCCAATTTATCATCGCATAAAAAAGGTTGGGATGCACAATGGAACTATTTTAGTGAATGGGCTTTGCAAGGGCAAGAACTAAAAAAAGAAATGCTGCATTTGGTTGATGAAGATACTTTGGCTTTCAATAAAATAATGCTCGCCTTTGGATTACCAAAAGGTACTGATGATGAAAAGAAATTAAGAACCGATGCTATTCAAAATGCAACAAAATATGCCATTTTAACTCCTTTTAAAGTAATGGAAGTTGCTTTTAAAAGCATGAATTTGATGAAAGAAATGGTAGAAAGAGGAAATCCAAATTCTGTTACAGACGCGGCTGTTGGTGCCCTTTGTGCCAGAACTGCTGTAATTGGTGCTTTTATGAACGTACGTATTAATGCTTCAGGACTGAACGATAAAGCTTTTATTGATAAAATAATAGCTGATGGCACAGCAATACAAACCAATGCAATGTTGTTAGAACAAGAAATTATTGACATCACCAATAAAAAAATAAATCAAGACAATTAAGTTTGGGCGATTGACAAGGTTAACATTTAATTATGAATGATAGCGCCACACATTTTTTGTTCAATAAAAATTATTGGTATTTATCCTAAAATATGTTTACATTCGTAAAATAATATTACGTCATTGAAAAATTCGATATTCATATTTGCGCTTATTGCCCTTGCATTTGTTTCCTGTAAAAAGGATACTGATTGGGATGCTGCGTTAAATGGAAAATGGCAAGAAGTTACTACTAACAATTTGAGGGCACTACCTTCTAATTGTGATATAATATTTGATTATGGCGTAATGGTTATTTGCGGTGAATCTATTGGCAAACAACTTAACCAAAAATCTGAAGTAAACGCGCATGACGGGCAGGTTTGGATTAGCTACAAATTATCCTTTAGAAAACATGAAGAATATCGCTACGACTATCAATTTGAGGGCGAATATTTGTGGATCATGGAAGAAACTACATCACAATCAAATACAGTTGTAAATAACCCCAACGCTAAAAAGTATCGTAAGCTATAGTCCCAATGCTTATTTTAGCAATTCACTCACTCTGTTTTTGAGTGCTTATAAAATATTATATTTGCGTTTGTTGTGTTGCATTTAACACGAACTAATTTGTAAGATTAATGTGGCCCGAATTTATTTCCTTTAGGTGGTTAGATGTTATTGATATTCTATTGGTATCAGTATTACTTTATCAATTATATAAATTAGTAAAAGGCACTGTAGCTATTAGCATTTTTACAGGAATGCTAAGTATTTATTTGTTATGGCTAATTGTAAAAGCGCTACAAATGCAATTGTTAGGCACTATTTTGGGCCAATTTATTGGTGTTGGTGTTATTGCTTTGATAATTGTATTTCAACAAGAATTAAGAAAGTTTTTACTGTTGGTTGGAAATACAGGCTTTTTTCCAAAGATTTTTACGAGCGATGGATTATTCAAATTAAGCGATGTTCGCCAGAAAAACGACTTGGACATTGTTTCTATCGTGAAAGCTTGTAAAATGATGTCACAAAGCAAAACAGGAGCTATAATTGTACTTTCTCGCCAAAGCAATTTAAGTTTTTATTATAATACTGGCGAAAGTATTCATGCTAAAGTTTCTCAGCGTTTAATTGAGAGTGTTTTTTATAAAAACAGTCCGTTACATGATGGTGCAATCATTATCGAAAACAATGAAATTATTGCTGCAAGATGCGTACTACCTATTTCTGAAAACAATAATTTTCCTACCAACTTAGGAATGCGACATCGCGCGGCATTAGGAATTACCGAAAGTACTGATGCCATAGCTATTGCTGTATCGGAGCAAACAGGTGAAATAGCATTAGCTAGAGAAAATGATTTGAAGTTACACCTCAACACTGAAATGCTAAGAGAAGAGCTCGAAAAAATTTGGAAGATTTAAGCTAACCGGCTTTTAAGTTTCCCTTTTCGATTTCAAAAAATGCGGCTTCTTTTTTTGTGGCGCCAATGGCTTCTGCCATCCTATTTCGATGCGTATCGGTAATAAAAATTTGACCAAAACTATCGCCACTTATATGATGCATAATACTATTCAAACGAGCTTCATCCAACTTATCATACACATCATCTAATAACAAAATAGGTTTCTTTTGTTTTATCTCAGTTATAAAGGCATATTGCGCCAATTTTAAAGCAACTAAAAATGTTTTCTGTTGGCCTTGCGAGGCAAACTTTTTTACAGCTGCGCCATCTATTTCAAAAACCAAATCATCTTTATGTATACCTGTATTTGTGTATTGCGATGCCCTATCTTTATCTAAAGATTTAATTAATAAATTTTCCATAGAATCATCATTTAAGCCACTTTGCAAAACCATTTTTACTTGTTCTTGCGCCTTTGTCAATTCATGATGTGTGGTATTAAAAATAGCATTAAACTTTTCAAAAAACAAGGCTCTTTCTTTGTAGATAAAGTTACCCGCCAAACTCAGCTGTTCATCGTAAATTTCAAGTGCTGCTATATCAAAAAAACTTTTTTCGTAGAAAGCTTTTAACATTGCGTTTCTTTGCAATAATATTCGGTTGTACTTAAGCAATTGTTCAAGGTACTGTTTATTGTATTGCGAAATTACACCATCAATAAACTTCCTCCTTACTTCGCTCCCGCCGTGAATCAATTCAGCATCCTCTGGCGCTATCATCACCAATGGCAATAAACCAATATGTTCGCTCAGCCTTGGATATTCTTTTTTATTGAGTTTAAATTGTTTTTTTTCGTTTCGTTTTAGGCCGCAATAAACTTCAATAGGTTCATTTTGTAGTTTATAATTACCTTGTATAAGAAAGAAAGGAGCCTCTTTTTTAATATTTTGATTATCGGCAGGATTGTAATAACTTTTGCAAAACGAAAGATAATAAATGGCATCTAACATATTGGTTTTGCCCATGCCATTATTTCCTGTAAAGCAGTTGAATTTATGAGAAAATTCAGCTTCTGCCTGCTCATAATTTTTGAAACCGAGTAAAATAATTTTTTCTAAAAACATTAATGCAATGTTACTAAGAAAAATCTTTAAATACAGCTAATAAAAGCAAGGTTCTCCTACTTTTAATATACTTTTGCAATAATATTGAATAATTCATTTAATAAGCCATGTCAAACTTTATAGGTATTATCCCAGCGCGCTTTGCGTCATCAAGATTTCCAGGAAAGCCATTAGCTGAAATACAAGGAAAATCGATGATACAGCGTGTTTATGAACAAGCATCAAAAGCAGGTTTAAACGCAGTTTATGTAGCTACCGATAATATGCAAATTTATGAACACGTTATTGCTTTTGGTGGACAATGTATAATGACATCAGCTGCGCATGAAAGTGGTACCGACCGTTGCAATGAATGTGCAGCACTGCTAAAATTAGCAGACAATGACATATTAATTAATATTCAGGGCGATGAACCCTTTATACAACCGGCGCAAATAACACTACTGTGTTCATGTTTTGACAAAGAAGGCACAGCAATAGCAACCTTGGTTAAGCAAATTAATAATAAAGAAGAATTAGAAAGTAATAGTATTCCTAAAGTGGTGATCAATAAAAAAAATGAGGCCATTTATTTTAGCAGAAGTGTGATTCCTTTTCCTGCAAAAAATACTGTTGAAGCGCTTTTAAAAAGTAACATTTATTTTAAACATATTGGTATTTATGCTTACCGGGTTAAGGTTTTAAAAGTTATTGCATCATTAGCGCCAAGCCAATTAGAACTCACAGAATCTTTAGAGCAATTGAGATGGATAGAAAATGGGTACAGCATTAAAACAGCGCTTTCGCAGCATGAAACCATTGCGATTGATACGCCGCAAGATTTAGAAAAAGCCTTGGCTTATCTTAGCAATTTGAGCTAATATTATTACTTTACAATTTGTGTAATTCTTGAAACTGAGGCAGCACCAAACCAGCCCACAGCTTTAACTTTTGAATCTTTATTTTTATTGACAATATTGGTAGGCACATTGGTAGGCGGTGTGGCAAACAATCCTTCATTGGTCATTTGTGCTCTTGCTAAATTCAAAAAGTAAAAGGCTGGCAGCCCAACTGACCAGCATTCAATCCTTATTTTATCATCAATATTGCAACGCTCTGGCGACAAGCTAAAAACGATAGGAGGAATAAAAGCAACACCATTACTTCCTGGTCCAAAGGCAGCATCATAAGCTAAATTCATTTGACCTGGTTTATTATAAAATTTATCGTTTTTAAAAGTTTTAAACCAATAACAAGTGCCTTCACCCATTACATCTTTTGTGGGTTGTAAAGTACCATCATATTTAGTAAGTATTTGATCTATGGCATAACCCGCTTTAAGTGTATCAGGACCCTGTATTACTTGTTCCTGAAACGCAAACTTCAAACTATCAATGATAGGTACCAGATCCATATATGCTTGAGCAGTAAATTCTTCGCCATTATAGGAAATATCTAACTGATAAAAATTTCCAGGGAAACCCATCGGCGGGTTGGTAAAAGGGAATGTAAATGGTGCTGAATATTCGTAATCACCATCATTGTTATCATCTTTAAAATCAAAGGTACGTTTTAAAGCATCGGTAACTTTAACAGTTGCGCCAATTGCAGGAGGCGCTTGCTCATTATTAAAATAAGCACTTGTTTTTCTCAATTTAATAACTTGATTTTCGATACCTGATTTTAGCGCAGCACTATCAAAGTAGCAAGTGATAAATCCATCTACTACAAGTTGCGACTCACCTTCTGGAAGATCCACATTAATTACCTTTTCGCAGGAGGAGAAACTAAAAGCTAAAAAGAGGAATAAAATTACGAGAAAATAGTTTAGTTTTTTCATAAGCATTAAAATTTAAAATTATAGGCCACTGAAGGAATAACATTACCCACAACAGAAAACTGTATTGCTTGTGTTTGCGATGGATTTTCAGGATTACCTCTAAAATAGATACTGAAAGGGTTTTTGCGTGCATAGGCATTATACACTGAAAATACCCAATTGTGTTTGTACTTGCCCGATTTTTTATCTTTCATATGCCATGTTAAAGATAAATCGAGCCTGTGATAGTTTGGAATTCTTGCATTGTTGCGCGTTCCATAAACATTATGAGGAATAACAAAGCCACCATATTCGATACGATTGGTAGGAAAAGTTGTGGGTGTTCCTGTGCCAAAAACAAAAGTACTACTTACTTCAATTTTTTTATTGACAGTGTACATGCCCACTAGATTCAAGTTATGCGCTTTGTCGAATCTATTTGGATACCAGCTATCGTTATTAATGCCTATTACTTTTCTTTCGGAGCGTGCCAATGTGTAACTTACCCAACCCGTAAAATCACCCTTTGCCTTTTTTAAATAAACCTCAACACCATATGCACGACCTTTGCCACTCATTAAATCACCTTCAAGTAATTTATTTAATAAAAGATCGGCCCCGTCAATATAATCAACTTGGTTTCTCATTTCTTTATAATACACCTCAAGAGAAGTTTCGTAGGTATTATCTTCTTTAAAGTTTTTAAAATAGCCCAAAGCCACTTGATCGGCTATTTGTGGTTTAATATTATTTGTGCTAGGTACCCAAACATCTAATGGTGTACTTGCTGCAGTGTTCGAAATTAAATGCAAATTTTGTGTAGTTCTATTATAACTTGCTTTTAGTGAAGATTGGTCGGTAATTTCAAACTTTAAACTAAAGCGCGGCTCCCAATTATTGTATGACTTAATTACTTCTAAATTTGAATAAGATCTGGCGCCAATTGTGTCTTTCTTAACATTTGGGATGGTATCATTAAAGTAATAAGCTGTTCCTTTTCCAACATAATTAAAGTTTGAAAATCTTATTCCATATTGCATAGAAATTCTTGCATTAATAATTTGCTCATTACCTGCGTAAAGTGCGTTTTCGAGCGTGTATTTAGGATCAGACCCTAGTTCTCTTTTTTCTCCCTTACTATAAAACACCAATCGCCCCGGATCAAAATTATAATAGGTTGATGTACCTCCAAAAGTGATTGTATTTTTAGGATTCAAGTAATAGGTAAACTCAGGTTTGATGCTATAATTTATAATTTTTGATTTCCAGTTAAAACCATCGTAATCATCGCCTACGCTTATTAGGTAATCATAGTTACTATAGATTAAGGATATGTTGCTAAATATTTTGCTGTTGTATACATGATTCCAGCGGAAACTTCCTGTTGAGTTTCCCCAATTAAATCCGAAGGCTGGTTCACCGATTCCAAAAGCATCGCGGCCAAAATAACCTGATAAATAAATTCTATTTTTACTGTTTAGGATATAATTTAATTTTACAGTTAAATCATAAAAATAGGCTTTTGCTTTTTTGATGTCTTTGTTTTTAGAGAAGGGAAAAAAAACATCAAAATAACTTCTGCGTGCTGCAATTATAAATGAGGATTTATCTTTTACCAAAGGTCCTTCGAAACTTAATCTGCTGAAAAGCAAACCTAAACCACCATCAACATGAAAAGTTTTATTGTTTCCATCTTTTAGGCGAACATCTAACAAAGAAGAAAGTCGACCACCATATTGCGCAGGAATACCGCCTTTATACAGTTTAACATCTTTAACTGCATCGGGATTGAACACTGAAAAAAAGCCGAATAAATGAGAAGAATTGTACACAGGTGCATCATCGAGCAAAACCAAATTTTGATCAATACTACCACCTCTCACATTAAAACCAGAAGCGCCCTCGCCAACTGTGCTAACACCAGGCAGCAATTGAATAACTTTTACCAAATCTACTTCACCTAAAAAAGCAGGCACTTTTTGAATGGTTTTTATATCTAATTTGGCTACACTCATTTGAATGTCTCTGACATTTGCATCAGATTTTTCGGAAGTAATTTCAACTTCTTTTAGTTGTTCACTTTTTGTTACCAAGTTTGCATCAAAAATTACATTCTTATCTAAATCAATTACTTTACTTATTGAATTAAAACCAAGGTTGCTGATTGTGATGGTATGTTTGCCGGCAGGAAGTGTTAAGGAATAAAAGCCATAAATATTGGCAGCCACACTTAACTTAGTTTCTTGCGCAAATACACTGGCACCAATAATATCTTCGCCAGAAAGGGCATCTTTAATATGGCCGCTAATGGTAAACTTTTGTTGAGAAAATGCCGGTATGCTGATTATTAAATAGAAAAAAAGGGGTAAAAGAAACTTATTCATAAATTAAAAATTCAAGGTGCAAAACTATGGAAACTATTTTTAATTAAATAGTTTCCCGATGGTAACAAAAGTTAATTTTACATTAAGTTATTGATTGAAATAAAATGCAAGATTTATTCGTTTATCGACAATACAACATATATAAACAACAATAAATATTATTTGTTTGGCAGCCTATTATTGATTAACTTGCAATAAAAAAGAAGATGAAACACATAGTGGTATTTACAGGCGCTGGCATGAGCGCAGAGAGTGGGATTAAGACCTTTAGAGACAGCGATGGTTTATGGGAAAATTACCGTATTGAAGATGTTGCCACACCACAAGCTTGGCAAAAGGATAGGGCATTGGTTTTGGATTTTTACAATCAACGCAGGGCACAATGTTTACAAGCTAAACCAAATGCCGCACACCTTGCCTTAGCTGCACTTGAGCAGCAATTTAAAGTTAGTATCATTACACAAAACATTGACAATTTACATGAACGTGCGGGCAGTAAAAATGTGATGCATTTACATGGAGAACTCATGAAAAGCCGCAGTACGATTGATGAAAGTTTAGTTTATGACATTGATGGAGCTGATTTAAAATTAAATGATCAATGCGAAAAAGGAAGTCAGTTAAGGCCGCATATTGTTTGGTTTGGAGAAGCAGTGCCAATGATGGATGTTGCATGCCGCATTGCATCTAAAGCAGATATATTTGTGGTGATTGGCTCTTCATTAGTGGTATATCCTGCGGCAAGTTTATTGGAATATGCGCCTATTGCCATTCCCAAATTTATTATTGATCCGGTAGTTCCAAATGTAAGCTATGTTGAAAACATGACATCTATACAAGCTACTGCGGTTAAGGGAGTGAAAGTACTTTTGAAACATTTGGAGCAATTTGATTAGCGAATTAGCTGATTAGCTGATAGTCCGAACAGGCTTATTCTTAAACGTTATGACGAGACAGTTGCAGAAATAACAATTGAAATGAAAAGGCTTACTGTTGTAGTGATATGGCAACATACAGCACTATGCTTTTTATAGGCGATTGCCTAATTATTGAAGCGTTGCAAAATATAACTTTAAAGAAAATCATGCATCCATCAGCTAATTAGCTAATCAACCAATTAGCTACTTTCTTTTACCAAATCAGCTACAATTTTTGCTGATAGCAAGCACAAAGGAATGCCGCCGCCTGGATGCACACTTCCACCACAAAAATATAAGTTTTTGATGTCTTTACTTTGGTTGCGATGTCTTAAAAAAGCGGCCATTTTGTTGTTACTTGCATTTCCGTATAGTGCTCCTTTAAATGATGACGTTAATTGTTCGATGCCAGGCGGTGTCCAATTTTGCTCGGCAATAATGTGCTTTGCAATATCAACTTTTAAAATCTTAGTTAATTTTTTAATTATATTTTCTCTACACCTGTCCACAATTTGTTCCCAATCTTGACCATTGTTATGCGGTACGTTTACCATCACAAACCAATTTTCCATACCATCAGGAGCATCGGTTTTACATAATTTAGCAGTGATATTTACATACACTGTTGGATCATGATAAATTTCTTTTGTTCCTGCAATGCCTTCGAATTCTCTTTGATAATCATTGCTAAAAAAGATATTGTGCAAATGAAGTTGCTCAAAAGAGGTATTTATTCCCCAATAAAAGATAAGCGCTGAGCTCGATTTCTCTTGATTTAGAATTTGTTCAGGATGCTTTTCATGTGGTAATAACTTTTTGTAGGTATGATATACATCCATATTTGAAACAACAACATCAGCTTTTATTTCAGCTTTATTTGTAATAATACCAGCTGCTTTTTTATCATTCACAACTATAGCATTAACCCTGGTATTCAATTGAAATTTCACACCTACCTTTAAAGCTAATTTATATAAACTATCAGTAATTTGATACATGCCATTGACAGGAAAAAAAGCACCAATGCCATGTTCTAAATGTGGAATAATGTGCAGCGTTGCAGGCGCTAAATATGGATTGCTTCCATTATATGTTGCAAAGCGATTGAAATACTGCACCAATTGTGGATGCTGAATATGTTTATGATGATAATTATTTAAATTATCAAACAAACCAAGTTGAGGAATATGCTTTATCGCAGCAAAGGTTTCTTTATTGAAATAGTTCTTTGCCTTATGAAGAGAGCGCTCCATAAATAATTTACTTAAATATTGATGCATGGTTTTGCTGCGTTGCAAATGCTTTATAAAGGTATTTGCATCCAAATTAAACACATCATTTACTTCTTTTGCCAGTTTTGTTTGATCATGATAAGCATGAAAAACTTTAGCATCATCATAAAAATAACGACATGATTCTTCCAGTTGAATGTATTGAAATTCTTTGTGAGCGTCTTTGCCACACAACTCGAATAAATCATTAATTAACTGTGGCATTGTAAATAATGAAGGCCCTCTATCGAATCTAAAACCATCAATATTAAACTGAGATAATTTACCACCAACAAAAGCGTTTGCTTCAAACACTTCGGTTTCATAGCCAAGCTTTGCCAATCTTATGGCACTTGCCAAACCTGCAATACCACTTCCAATTATTACTGCTTTCAATAGTTTGTTTCTTAAAATATATATTACACAAAAGTAGGCTTGTTGTTTACATATATTAAAAATAAAATAAATTGTAATTGATATTGATAAAAGATGAATCACTTCTTAGTGTAAATTATACAAATCCAACAAAAAAATGAAAGCCGTTTGATCAACTTCACATAAATGCTTAGTAATTATTCGCAACAAATGATTATCTAACAATCACAAATATTTTTTTTATAAATAAAGCACTATTTCATTTGACATCAAATAATAGAACCAATACACTAAGTTATAACTAAGCTTTATACTATAGATAAAAGGTTCAAATAAAATATTTAATTTATAATGCTTGTCAAAAAACTTTGATAAGCATATACAAGTGGTTACAAAAAAATAAAACTATAATATCTAGCTTTAATAGATTGTTTTTTTAACTTCTCCTTAATTCTAAAATGAATAAATTTCATAAAACTATTCATTATTTAAAGAACTAAGTATAATCTCTAGACCTAAAATTGTCAGCTTCAAAACCAATTAAGGTTGAGTTAGAAGAATAAAAAGTTGCAAAAACTATAAAAGCAGCTGATGGTAAGAAATAATTAGTAGAAGATAAATTTAATGCTTCATAGCTTTCACTATAGAATTTTTTATTATAAATTTGCACACTAAAGAATCCTTATTATAAACATAAATGCAAGTGAAAAAAAATTCAGGAAATGACTGACACAACAGCCAAATTAATGAAAATACACCATACTTTATCGAAGACAGAGGAAGTTGAAGTAGTTTCAAGGCAAAAGAAACTATTTTATAGACAGGATAAATTAAAATTATTTCGTTACGATCCTGAAACAATGCCCCAACATAAACCTCCTGTGCTTATTGTTTATAAATTAGTGAGTCGTTATAACATTTTGGATTTGCAGAGCAACAACATTGAAATTAAAAATTTATTGGAATTAGAGTTCGGTATTAATAAAATTGATTGGGAATATCCATCCAAAGCCTATGTTTTTTTAAGCACAACTGATTATATGAATTGCTACATCAATAATTGCTTGAATAGCATTTATATAGATGATAAAATACAATGCATCAGCATAGTGAGTGATCGTGAATGCAAATCATCAAGCAGCATTTATGCACATAAAGTAAAAAACACAATTACCACAATTTCATCAAGTGATTTTAGTGTAAATGAAGATTTGCTTTTCCGTTTAAGCAATGATAAAGCTTATGACAATATTTTTGATGAAAGTTATACTTTTATACCTATTGAGTTTAGATATGTTGACTATGAAATTTTGAAACCAATGAATAAAATAAATAAGAAAAGATATTTTTCTTATAATTTTGGATAAAAACAAAGTAATTTAAAATCGAATTTGTATTAATATTTTACGTGATTTTATGAAACATTTTAATGAAATAAAAAGAAATATTAAGAAAGATTTCTCCTCGTTCAAAACAATAAAAATAGCCCTTTTGGGTGATACTTCAACTCAATTTTTAAATGTAGCTTTAAGAGGACTTGCTTACGATTATCATTTAAATATTGATATTTTTGAGGCGGATTTTAATCAAATCGAACTACAATTATTAAACACCGATTCAGAAGTATATCAATTTAAAGCAGACTATGTAATTATATTTTATGCTTCTCATAAATTGCTGAACAAGTTTTATAAAACAAATGTAGAAGCCAGGACTGCCTTTGCAAACAATAAGATAAATCAATTACGAGAAATTTGCAATACAATTAATCAGCATCTTACCACTAAAATTATCCTTTATAATTTCCCTGAAATAGATGACCAAATATTTGGAAATTATGCTAATAAAATTATCTCATCATGGCTTTATCAGCAACGTAAATTAAACATAGAATTATCCGCTTTAAGTGCGAGTATTGGTAATTTATTTATTTGTGATTTAGTAAGTTTGCAAAATCAAATTGGCAAAAGCAATATGTTTAGACCGTCTGTTTATGTTAATTCAGAGATGGTACTCAATATAGAAGCATTGCCTGAGGTAGCAGCTCGTACTTTATCCATTATTAATGCAAATGATGGTAAAATAAAAAAATGTTTGATCTTAGATTTAGACAACACCACTTGGGGTGGTATCATTGGAGATGATGGTATTGAAAATATTCAAATTGGAGGATTAGGAATTGGTAAGGCTTTTAGTGAATTACAATATTGGGCCAAAGAGCTGAAAAATAGAGGAATCATTTTAGCCGTTTGCAGCAAAAACACAGAGTCAATAGCCAAAGAGCCATTTGAGAAGCACCCTGATATGGTGTTAAGACTAGAGGATATAGCGGTTTTTGTGGCCAACTGGGAAAATAAAGCAGCCAACATCAAACATATTCAAAGCATACTCAATATAGGCTTTGATTCGATGGTTTTTTTAGATGATAATCCATTTGAAAGAAACATGGTAAGGGAGCATATTCCTGAGATAACAGTGCCTGAGTTGCCTGAAGATCCTGCAGAATATTTAGAGTATTTATATACCCTAAATTTATTTGAAACAGTTTCTTTTTCTGCATTAGATGCTGAAAGAACCACGCAATATCAAGTTGAAGCACAACGCACGCAATTGCAACAAAGCTTTGTCAATGAGGATGACTTTTTAGTAAGTTTAAATATGGTTTCGAAGATTGAGCCATTTACTAAATTTAACACGCCACGCGTAGCACAGCTTTCGCAAAGATCCAATCAATTTAACTTACGAACGGTTAGATATAATGAAGCAGCTATCGCGCAAATAGGCCTTGATGAAAATTACGCTAGTTTTTCGTTCAACTTAGAAGATAAGTTTGGAGACAATGGACTTATTTGTGCCATCATATTAGAAAAAATAAGTAAAGAAATATTTTTTATTGACTCATGGTTTATGAGCTGCAGAGTGCTTAAAAGAGGCATGGAAAATTTTGTTTTAAATACTATAGTCTCATTTGCAAAAAATAATGGATCAAGCTTTTTAAAGGGTGAATATTTACCTACCCCAAAAAACGATATGGTGAAAGATCACTATAAAAATTTAGGTTTCGAAGAACAAGAAAATTATTGGTTTTTAAATTTAACTACATTCGAACCAAAAAAAACATTTATACAAAATAAATAACTATGACAACACGAGAAGAGGGTTTAACGCAAATTATAGAAGTATTTAAAGATGTTTTAGATGACCAAAGCATTACCTTATCTGAATCAACTACAGCAAGTGATGTAGAGGATTGGGATTCATTAAATCACATTCAATTAGTTGTAGCTGTTGAAAAGAAATTTAAGGTAAGGTTTACTTCTAAAGAAATCCAAAGTTGGGCCAATGTAGGTGAAATGATAACATGTATTTTAAGTAAATGATTTCATTGTTTGAAGCAGGTCAAAAGTATGCATTAAACTTTCAGGTTACTGAAGAGGTTTACCATTCGTTTTTAACAGCATTCAAAGACTTTAACCCATTGCATACTAATAATGAATTTGCGAAAGAGAAAGGCTTTGAAAATAAAGTTATGCATGGCAATATTTTAAATGGTTTTGTTTCGTATTTTGTGGGTGAGTGTTTAGCTACTAAAAATATTATTATTCATTCTCAACAAATTCAATTTAATAATCCTGTATATTTGAATGATAAACTTACTTTTGATGCTAAAGTTTTTGAAATATACTCTTCTGTGAATGCAATAGAATTTAAGTTTGTGTTTAAAAATGCACTGCAAAAAACTGTTGCAAAAGGAAAAGTTCAAATAGGATTTTTACCATGAAAATATTAATCACCGGAGGCACCTCAGGCTTAGGCGAAGCAATAGTTAGAAATCTTGCTTCCGAAAAAAATAATTTCATTTACTTTACCTATGCACATTCTCTAGAAAAGGCAAGTTCAATAGAAAATGAACTTAAAAATACAAAAGCTATTAAGTGCGATTTTACAAGCGACTCGGAAGTAAAATTATTGTGCGATAAAATGAATGATTTAGTGGTTGATGTGCTTATAAACAATGCATATCAAGGCGACCCAGTAAAAACATACTTTCATAAGATTTCTCCTATTGAATTTAAAACAGATTTTGAAAACAATATCTTGCCTGTTATTGCTATCGCACAGGCTGCTATCAATGTTTTTAGAAAGAAAAAATCAGGTAAAATTATTACGGTTTTAACTTCCTTTTTGGTCAACACACCTCCATTAGGCACAGCTAGCTATATTTGCAATAAAGCTTATTTACAACAACTAAGTAAAGTTTGGGCAACAGAAAACATTAAATTTAATATTAGCGCTAATACAGTTTCACCAAGTTTTATGCAAACAAGTTTTACTAATGACACTGATGAAAGAATAATTGAACAAATGATTGCAGAACACCCCTTAAAAAACATACTAACTGCAAAAGAAACTGCTGATGCTGTGGTATTTTTAGTAAATAGTTCTAATCAAATTAATGGCTTGGATTTGGTAATAAATGCAGGAGCTAATCTCAAATAGCAAATGATTTTTAATTCAATTCCATTTGCAATATTTTTTGTTTTTTTCTACTTTTTATATTGGTTAGCAGCAGCAAGAAGTACTAAAATTAGAAACATAATATTATTAATAGGTTCCTATTTTTTTTATGCCTGGTGGGATTGGCAATTCTTGTTTTTATTGATAGGAGTAACATTAGTCACTTATATTTCTGCTAATTATATTTCAAAAACAATTAATGAAAAAAGTAAAAGCATTGTATTTGCCTTAAACATAATAGTTTCCATTGGGATTTTAGTCTATTTTAAGTATACCAACTTTTTTATTTCAAGTTTTATAAATCTACTTGATTCTTTTGGTTTTAAAACAAACTTATCAGTTTTACAAATCATACTCCCCTTGGGAATAAGCTTTTATTTATTTAGAGCAATAAGTTATATACTTGATGTAAAAAATGGAAAAGCAAAAGCTCGTATAGACTTATTACTATTTGCCAATCATATTGCTTTTTTTCCTAGTTTAATTTCTGGTCCTATTGATAGAGCAAAAACGCTGATTCCACAATTAGAGAAAGAGATTAAATTTGATTATTCACAAACTACGGATGGGTTAAGACAAATTTTATGGGGCTTGTTCAAAAAAATTGTGGTGGCCGATAATTTAGCTGCTGCCACTTTACCCATATTTGACGGTTATTTAACCATGCAACCAAATATTTTGTTGTTAGGTGCATTTTATTTTAGTATTCAACTTTATGCTGATTTTTCGGGATATTCGGATATGGCCATAGGCATTGCCAAATTGTTAGGTTTTAATATTACTAAGAATTTTGATTTCCCTTATTTTTCTCAAAGTGTTTCAGAATTTTGGCGCAAATGGCATATTTCACTCACATCGTGGCTCACCGATTATATATTTACACCAATTTCAATTCATTTAAGAGATTATCCTAAACTAAGTTTGTTTGTTGGAATCATAACAACCTTTCTTATTTCAGGTTTATGGCATGGTGCTAATTGGACTTTTGTGGTTTGGGGTGCTTTGCATGGTTTATATTACGTGCCTTCAATTATCATGGGCACTATGCTATCGAAAAAGAAAAAAAACAAGGAGCAAACTTTGATTCAAAAGTTAAGTGATTATAAAAATATGTTGGGCTTATTTCTTTTGATCATGTTAACCAATGTATTTTTTAAAGCTCAATCAATTCAACAAGCAGTGACTTATTTAATGCGCTTAGTTAGTCTTGAAACCTTTCAAATACCAACACTTTACAAAAGTCAGTTTCCAGCAGTTATTATTTTATTAAGTATTGAATGGTCACAAAAAAACGCATCACATGGTTTGCAAAATTTTGGTATTAAATGGCCACAAGTAGTAAGATGGCTATTTTATTTTATTTTGGTTGCTTTGATTTTCATTTACAATAATAAGGAACAACAATTTATTTATTTTCAATTTTAGCATGAAAAAGTTCTTACTAAAATTATTATTATTTGTAATATGCTTTTGGGCATTCGATAAGCTATTTATTCCAATAGTTAACAATGCCCCTTCTTTAGAAGTAGATAAAAAATTGGAGGATGTATTACAAGGAAAATTTAATCATGATATATTAATATTTGGTTCTTCTATTTCCTCCTTTGGTATTTATGCAAAACAATTAGGCGATTCCTTAAAATGCAAAGCTTATAATTTATCTTCACCTGGATCTGATATTGAGTATCAAGAATTCGTGCTAAGGCAATTAATTTTAAATAAAAATAAAAAGCCAAAGCTTCTTGTACTTTCGGTAGATGAACCTGGAGAATTATATTTCGATAAAGTAGTGAATTTTCGTTTAGACAGACTTTATCCATTAGTGAAGTATCAACAAATTAAAGATGAATTAATTGCAAGGGGCGAGAAAAATAAGTATTTAAGTTCTCTTTTTATTTTACATCAATTGGGAAAAAGCAATCTTGATTTTCGAACACGTCAATTTGCGGCAAATGATAGAATAATGCCATGTGGTTCTATGATAAATAGTTTGAGAACAAATAACTTCCCTGGTGGATATTACAATGGAAATAGGCAATATGATATCACCAAAGAATTACCCTCCAAAAGAAAAAAGTTTAAATCGTTTATTGAAACTTGTGCACGAGAACACATTAAGTTAATGATAGTATTTATGCCTCGTTTTCACAGTAGAAATTTTTACTTTGAACAAAGAATTAAAAATTTAGCTGGACCTAACATCATTTATTATGGTTATTCAGAAAACTCAATAACATACAAACAAAAAGAATATTTCAATGATGCAGTGCATCTCAATTTTGAAGGAGCGAAATTATACACCAATGATCTTTTTAATTACATAAAAAGTGAGAGATTATTGTATTAGTAAAATCCAAACTACCTATCTCTTTCTCTTTTTTGCACACTTATTTTTAGCGGATTTGTAGCTATCTCAGCCTGTAATTGTCGTTGATACAATATATCTATTGCTGCATAAACAGCATGTCTAAATGATGATTCTGAAGCGATATTCTTTCCCATTAAATCATACGCAGTGCCATGGTCTGGCGAAGTTCTTACAATAGATAAACCAGCGGTATAATTTACTCCATTTTCAAAAGCCATCGTTTTAAAAGGTATTAAACCTTGATCGTGATACATACTCAAAGCTGCATCGTACTTGGTAAAAATACCGCTACCAAAAAAACCATCAGCACCAAAAGGACCAAAAGCCAAGATGCCTTGTTCTTTAAGCTTTTCAATGGCCGGGATAATTATATTCTTTTCTTCATCGCCTATAACACCATTGTCGCCAGCATGAGGATTTAGACCTAATATAGCAATTCTTGGTTTTCTTACACCAAAATCATGCTGCAGAGAAAAAGCCATTAGTTTTGCTTTACTTATAATTTTTTCGATACTCAATTGAGCCGCCACTTGACTAATTGGAATATGACCAGTAACAGTTCCAATCTTTAAATTATCTGAAATTAGAAACATTAAATGCTCCTTAGCTTCAAATTGTTGAGCAAAATATTCAGTATGGCCAGCAAATTTAAAATCTGGAGACTGAATATTATCTTTATTGATAGGTGCAGTTACAATAGCATCTATTGAACCTGCTTTAATGTCATTAATTGCAGCATTAATTGAGGCAAGTGATAATTCGCCAGCTTGTGAAGATGAAACGCCTGGTTCTAATTTTACTTCTTGATCATATACATTCAGCAAATTCACATTTTTGTTTGTAGCCTCGCTTGCATTTTTAATTTGATGAAATCCAAAATCGGTTAAATTTACACTCTTACGATATTGAATTGCAGCCTTGGCATTGCAGTATATAATGGGAATACAGCATTGTAACATTCTATTATCGGCAAAAGTTTTTATAATAACTTCCAACCCAATGCCATTAATATCACCGCAGGTAATTCCAATTTTTGGTAAAAAATCTTGTTCTATTGATTTGTTCATGCCTTAAATATGTACTTTTACGAATTATTGACGACAAAATTAATGAAATAAGCCCAAGTTTATCAAGAACTTTTACAAGCTGAGATTGTTACTTAAAATAACCTGCTTAGATTGAACAAAAAAATTAGCAAAATCCCATGAATACTGATACCTTATTAAGTAAAGCCTTAAATTTTGAATTTTTAAGTTTAGAAGAAGGCGTGCATTTATATCACAACGCACCTTTAGCAGATTTGGTATATACTGCCAATGAAATGCGCAAAATACATAAGAAAAACGACCCGCATGTAAGTTGGATTATTGACCGCAATGCCAATACAACCAATGTTTGTACAGCCAACTGCAAGTTTTGTAATTTCTTTAGGGTGCCTGGTCATAATGAATCATATATCACTACTATTGAACAATACAAAGTAAAAATTGAAGAAACTTTTCGTTATGGTGGTCGTCAGTTATTACTACAAGGCGGTCATCATCCAGATTTAGGTTTGAATTATTATGTTGATTTATTTAGCAAACTCAAGGAATTGTATCCCGATTTAAAATTGCATGCCCTAGGTCCACCAGAAATTGCACATATTACTAAACTCGAAAAAAGCACGCATACCGAAGTATTGAAAGCACTCATAGCAGCTGGTTTAGATAGTTTACCAGGTGCTGGTGCCGAAATTTTAAACGACCGCGTACGCAGGTTAATTTCAAAAGGAAAATGTACCGGTAAAGAATGGTTAGATGTAATGCGTGCTGCTCATCAATTGAATATAACCACATCGGCTACCATGATGTTTGGGCATATTGAAACTATTGAAGAACGTTTTGAACATTTAGTTTGGTTGCGTGAAGTACAAAGTGAAAAACCATTAAACGCTAAAGGTTTCTTGGCCTTTATTCCATGGCCTTTTCAGGATGATGGCACTTTATTGAGAAGAATAAAAGGAATAAAAAATAATGTAAGTGGTTCTGAATACATTCGGATGTTGGCATTGAGCAGAATGATGTTACCAAATGTGGTGAACATACAAGCATCATGGCTTACAGTAGGCAAGGAAGTAGCGCAACTTTGTTTGCATGCAGGCGCCAATGATTTTGGTTCTATTATGATTGAAGAAAATGTAGTTTCGGCTGCTGGTGCGCCACATCGTTTTACTGCACAAGGCATACAAAACGCCATTAAAGAAGCTGGTTTTATTCCACAATTAAGAAATCAACAATATGATTTTATTGAGATTCCGAGTGAGATGGAAGAGCAGGTGATTAATTATTGATTGTGAATTTTGAATTGTGAATTAATGAATTGTGAATTGTTTTAAATGCAATAATAATTACTTTTACAAATAAAAAATACGATGAAAAATGTTATAAATATTCTCAGTATTCTTTCGTTTTGCTTGGTATTTACTAATGCCCAAGCCCAATTAATGCTTGAAAATATTTTTAACAACGAAGCTGTCTTTAGGGTAAATTTAGAGTATGATGGAGAAAAGTATGTCACTTATTTACCAGATTCTCAAAAAATAAAAATTTATAATATCAATCATGTATTGTGGAAGGAATTCAATTTCGATATCCCTCAAAATTCTGAATTTGAAATACACAATGTATCCCAAGCCTTGTTGAATTCTGACAGTTTAATTGAAGTTACATACAGTTATAGGTTCAATACCTATTCACCTTTTAAGGCTGAAATTAAATCTGAGGTTGGTACAGTGTTATTTACGATTGATGAAATTATGTCTGGCTATTCATATCATCAAAATCAATTAGAACGATTATCCTTTGTTAAAGTAGGTAATGAAATAAAAATGATTGCCAATGTTTATTCATCACCAAATGAAGGTTTTCATGTATATTCTTTACCACAATTACAATTGGAGCATATATACAAAGGCTTAGGACTGGTGCAATTGGAAACAGGTGGTACAAAGTATGCTGAAGTTACCTATGATGCGATATCACGTGATTATAATTTTAACCTTTATAACACTAACCATACGCTTTACAAAAGTAGCCTCATTAATATTGAAGATAATGTGCCTACAAACTACCAAAATGTTTGGCATGCATTGCACATTGTTGATATTTCAGAAAATAAAATAAATACTAATCCTTCTATCGAAATTAGTTTAAGCCTTGATTATTCTGATACCCAAATTATACCTTGCAATAATTTATTGATGATTTACGACGATAATGGAATTTTATTAAATCCACCAATCTATTTAGGTTCAAGCGGCTCTGGCTGCCTTATAAAAAATGGCAATGACTACAATTTACTTTGCTATACTTCAAATTTTATTGGATTCCCAGGGGCTCCTAACCCGATAACGGTGGATAGACTTGAATTGCCTAGTTTTCAAAACGTTCAATCCTATTCACACACTGTTTCTCCAATAGTTTTAGAGGGTTTTGGAACTAAATTTTATGATTTAAATTACCAAACAGGAGTAGTTAACTTTTACAATATCGATTACTCAATTTTTAGAACTTTGAACCTTCCTATGCTCGTCAACACAACAAACCCACATGTAGAGGTTTTTAAAATAGGAACAACTTATTTTGATGATGACTCCTTAATTGAAATTCTTTACAACTTCAGATATACAGAAAATGGCAATCTCAATACAATTGGATATATTTATAAAGAAGGAATTGGCAATATTTTAGACATCCAGAGTTGTTTGTATATAAGAATTGATTCCACACAAGGTTTGCAGCATAAAATTATTGCATCTATTTCGGGAGTGGCAGCAAATAGTTATTATGGCACCAATATTTATACTTGGCCTGGAGGGGTAAATAGAATTTTAGGATTAAAAAATAATAATGAATTAAAATTGGCAAACACTACTAAATTTGAGTTAATGCCCAATCCTGTTGTCGAAATATTAAATATTAAGTTCAATTCTTTAATCAAAGAAAGTAAGATTGAAATAATTGATTTGCAGGGGAAAGTGCTCCACACTCAAACAGTTTTAAACATAAATGAGACAGTAAACGTGAGTTGGCTTGCAAAAGGTACTTATCTGGTAAAAATTAATAATGAAGTTAAACTATTCATCAGATAAAATTAACTCCATTAAATTGATATCAACCAATTGAGTTTTATTACTTCATAGTCATTCTGCAATTGCTGGTGTTCAGCGATTTTAGCATGTAAGATGCAAGCAATAGCAAAATAAAAAACAAAATTCTGAGCTTACCATGCAGCCTCCGGAAGCGGGAAAAACGCATCAATTGCGCACATCCTTAAAGCAAAATTCCGCATTAGAAATCTATTCACATTTTTTCTTACCTTCGCTCTGCATTTGGTTTCGCTCTTGCGGATTAAAAGGGAATCCTGTGAAAATCAGGAACAGTTCCCGCTGCTGTAAGTTTTTAGTGATAACAATCACAAGTTTTGCACTAGTGCCACTGTTTTAAAACGGGAAGGCTGCATAGCTCTAAACAAGTCAGAAGACCTGCCTCATGCCATAAATCAAGGCTTTCGGTGAAAAAGCAATGAGTTAATTTTCCTTACAAAGGGATTTTCTCTTGCATTCAGTTGGCCATAATTTAAAAATAAATGCAATTAAAACGGCTTATCTTTTATGTTTTATTTTATTTGTCCTTAGCTACACAAAGCCAAGCACAGCAAGATAGTGTGCATCTTATTGATCAAGTTTTAATTCAAGCCGAAGTGCGTGTGATTCATTTACATCAAGGTCTAAAATATGAAACACTAGATTCAACTATTTTAGCAAATAGCCTCAATTTAAGTGCCGCTGAAGTGCTCAACAGAATGAGTGCAGTTTATATCAAAAGTTATGGTGGAGGTGGTTTAGCGAGTAGTTCTTTTAGAGGAGGTAGTGCTAATCATACTGCTATTTTATGGAATGGTTTTAATTTACAAAGTCCTGTAACAGGCATGATGGATTTATCATTAATACCTTCAGGCTTGTTTAATAGCATGAGTTTGCAATACGGTGGCAAGAGCGCTACATGGGGAAGTGGTGCTATTGGCGGTGCTATTCACTTGCAAAGTAAATCTAAATTCAATGAAGGTAGTTCCATAAAATTCTTCACAGGGGCTGGTAGTTTTGGTGAAAAAAGTATGCTTGTGTCGGCTGATTACAGCAATATAAAATTCAGTAATAGCACTAAATTTTATCATTCAGATGCATTGCATAATTATGATTATACTTCCTTAGCTAATGAAGTTCAAGAAACGCGTAAACTTCCTAATGCAAAAGCCAATCAAAACACTTTGATGCAAGAAAATTATTTTAAAATTAAAGAAAATCAATTGCTTGAAACGCATATTTGGTTACAAGAAAATAAACGAGAAATACCTCCTACCCTTTTTCAACAAAGTAGTGATGCATTTCAAGAAGACTATGCCATGCGATTTACAGCAAGCTATCATCGTTATTTTAAATTATGGAATTTAAATCTTAGAAGTGCCTACTTCAATGAAGCATTAAAATATAGAGATTCAGAGTTTAGTAAAGTTGCTGAAAATAAATCACAAACGTATATCAATGAAATATTGATGAACAGAAGCATTGGACGCAATATTTGGATACTTGGAGCAAATAATACATATGCGCAATCACAAAGTATTGAATTTAGCAAACTTATTCCGGTGCAAAATAAATTGGCTTTATTTTCATCCTTTCAATATTTAAATAAAAAATCGAATTTAATTGCTGTTGCTTCTGTCCGTAAGGAATGGGTAAACACAACACCAGTGCCTTTAACTTGGTCATTAGGAGTCGATTATTATATTACTAGGTGGTTAAAAATGAAAGCCAATGCGGCTAGGGTTTACAGAATACCAACCATTAATGATTTATTTTGGAAAGAAGGTGGCAATCAAAATTTATTACCCGAAAATGGTTATGCCTATGAAGGTGGTTTGATGTTGATGATTCCAAAAAATAAAAAGAAATATACACTCACATTGGAGCTTACAGCGTTTAGCAGGCAAATTGAAAACTGGATTATTTGGTTGCCCAATGGAGCGTTTTGGAGCCCACAAAATTTAATGCATGTTTGGAGCAGAGGTGCCGAAACAAATACAAGTTATCAATACAATGGAAAGCGATTGAAGTTGTTTAGTAATTTTAAAACAAGTTATGTATTGTCAGAAAACACAGCCTCTGCGCTTAACAGCGATGCATCTATAAATAAACAATTGATTTATGTACCACTTTATACAGGTCAATTTAATTATGGTATCACATACAAAAGTGCCACTATCATGTTAAATCATACTTATACAGGCTATCGCTATACCAGTAGTGATCACAGCCAATATTTATTGCCCTATTTTTTGCACAATATAAATGTTGGATACAAAATAGATTTCAAAAAAGTGAATATCGAATTTCAATTTCAAATTAATAATTTACTGAATAACAAGTATCAGGTATTAGCAGCTCGCCCCATGCCTGGGATCAATTACAAAGGTGGAATCGTTTTTAACTTTAAATCAAATTATGGAAAATCATAAAATAAATGCAGCAATACAATTGTTGCCATTGAGCAATAATATTGATAAGTATAAAATTATTGATGAGGCCATTGCGTTAATAGCTACATCTGGATTAAATTATGTGGTTTGTCCTTTCGAAACCGTTGTAGAAGGTAGTTTTGAAGAAGTGATGCAATTGATTAAAAAAATAAAAAATACAGCCTTGCAAGGACACAATGAAGAACTCATTCTGAATCTTAAATTACACTGTCATAGTTCAAAAAATTTATTTATTGATGATAAAATTGGGAATTATAAATCATGAAAACAGTGAAACATACCCTACCCTTTTTAGCCTTGTTTTTTGTTTTGATATTTATTTCATCAATCATTTCCTCCTGCAAATCAGACAAGCCCGAAGATGAAATAAAACCAGTGATTGATTTAAAAAGTGAGCATGGGATTTACATTATCAATGAAGGTAATTTTCAATTTGGGAATGCATCAATAAGTTATTATAATTTAGATGATAAAAGTGTTGTAGAAGATATTTATAAGCAAGTAAACAATCAGAATTTAGGTGATGTTTGCCAAAGCATGTCGTACATAAACGGTTGGTATTATGTTGTGGTTAATAATTCTCAAAAAATAGAAGTATTGAATCCTGAAAATTTTGAGCGCAGAACAAGCATTACAGGATTAACTTCACCACGATATATCATACCTGTAAGCAGTTCAAAAGCATATGTGAGCGATTATAAAAGCAATCGAGTTAGTATTATCAATTTAAATAATAACAGCAAGCAAGGAGAGATTATTATTCATGGATGGACAGAAGAAATGTATATGCTTTATGGAAAAGTATACATTACAAATATGAAAAATGACAAGCTATACATTGTAAATGCTGCTAACGACCAGCTTGAAGACAGCTTAGTTTTAGCGCAATGCCCAGGAAGTTTGGTTGAAGATAAAAATGGCAAATTATGGGTGTTGTGTAACGGCGATGCATCAATAAATAAATCAGGTGCCTTGTTCTGTATAAATCCTTTAAATAAAAGTATTGAAAAAAGAATGGATTTTGTATTAGATGAATCACCTATGCGACTTAGCATTAACGACACTCATGATACATTGTATTATATCAATAAACATATCTATCAAGTTTCGGTTGATGCCAATAGTTTACCCAATGCAGCTTTGATTGATGGAAGTAACAAAAATTTTTATGGCTTAAGTATTGCGCCTAAAACAGGGCATATTTTTGCAGCTGATGCCATTGACTATATTCAAAAAGGAAAAATATATAATTACAACTCCAAAGCTGCGCTAATCAATGAGTTTAAGGTAGGATTAATACCTTCTAAAATTTATTTCAAATAAAATGAATACCTTTGAAATATGAAATTGTTGTTATCGCTTTTTCTTTCCTTACAAATTGTTACCAATTTTGCTTTTTTTGAAGATGTGGTAAGAATACCCTTGTTGATTGAACATTACCGCCATCATACTGAGCAAGAAACACCAAACATTTCCTTTTTTGATTTTATAGCGTTGCACTATTTCAATGATATAAATAATGCTGATGCTGCGCATAAGTCCTTACCTTTAAATCACTCAAGTGATATTGGCCATGTTCATTTAAGTCCAACATTTACTATTCCTGAATCTTTAAGCGCTTTTGCGCAAATTGTGATAGAAATTGAGCATATTATTTTTTCAGTAGAGTTCATTCCAAACCATAATTTAGATAGCATTTTTCAACCTCCGAAAACTATTTGCTAATAGCTAAATTAGGCACAAAGCGTGTCTTTCAAAATATCATTTTTTACACTTTTATACTATGAATGCAACACATTTTCATTTGTTGCTTAATCATTTCCCCATCATTGGGACGTTGATAGGCACAATAATAATTATCTATGGCTTTATTGCCAATGAATTAAAAATTAAAATACTTTCGGCTTATATAATCGCTGCCATGTCTTTAATTGCTGTTCCTGTATACTTAACAGGGGAGCCTGCAGAAGAAAGTATAGAACATATAAAAGGTATTTCAGAAAACAGCATTGAACTTCATGAAGAAGCCGCTGAATTTGCTTTTATTTTAATGTCGATTACAGGAATAGTAGCTATAATTAGCATAATAGTTAGTAAGCAAAAATCTGCTCTTACACACAAAACTTTTTTTGTTTTACTTGTTTTTAGTTTATGCTCTTTTGCTGCTATGGCCAGAGTGGGCTATTTAGGAGGTAAAATTAGGCACACAGAAATAAATGGGAATGTTTCACCACAAGCGCCTTCCATTGGTATTGAAGGGATAGAAGAGGAGGATTAATATATGTTGAATAAAATTATTGCATTTTCAATTAATAATAAACTCATTATAGGCTTGTTTATCATTGCCCTAATCGGTTATGGCAGTTATCAATTTACTAAATTACCTATAGATGCCGTGCCTGATATTACAAATAATCAGGTACAAGTTATAACAGTTGCTCCATCATTAGGGGCAACTGATATTGAGCGTTTGGTGACGTTTCCAATAGAATTAGCCAATAGTAATATTTCTGGCTTGCACGAAATTAGAAGTTTTTCGAGGTTTGGCTTATCATTAGTAACTATCGTTTTTGAAGATGGAGTTGATGTTTATTGGGCTCGCCAGCAAGTTGCAGAACGATTACAAATTGTGCAAGCTGACATGCCACAAGGAGTTGGTTCAATAGCTATGGGACCAGTAACAACAGGCCTTGGTGAAATTTACCAGTACACAGTTAGACCAAAAGCAGGATATGAAAAAAAATACGATGCGATGGAACTACGTACCATACAAGATTGGATGGTTCGTAGACAATTGCTTGGTGTAAAAGGCGTGGCAGATGTTAGTAGTTTTGGCGGTAAATTAAAACAATACGAAATCGCTGTTGAGCCAGCCAAATTAAAAGCTTTTAATATTACCATCAATGATGTATTTAAGGCACTCGAAAACAATAATCAAAATACTGGCGGTGCCTATATCGAAAAGGGGCCCACAGTTTTATACATCAGAAGTGAAGGATTGGTAGGAAGTATACAAGATATAAAAGCAATATTTGTAAAAAACACTTCCAATGGAACTCCCTTATTAATTCGTGATGTTGCTGAAGTTCGCTATGGCAGTGCCACAAGATATGGCGCTATGTGTTATAATGACCAAGGAGAAGTAGCCGGAGCAGTGGTGATGATGTTGAAAGGAGAAAACAGCAGTGAAGTAATTAAAGACGTAAAAGACAGGGTAGCTCTAATTCAAAAAACACTGCCTGAAGGAGTAATCTTAGAACCATTTTTAGACCGCACTAAAATGGTAAACAATGCCATTGGCACTGTGGAAACCAATTTAATGGAAGGTGCATTAATTGTACTTTTTGTACTGATATTGTTTTTAGGAAATTTAAGAGCAGGGTTTATAGTGGCTTCTGTGATCCCACTAGCCATGTTATTTGCTGTTATTTTAATGAATATTTTTGGTGTGATTGGAAATTTAATGAGTTTAGGGGCACTGGATTTTGGACTTATTGTAGATGGCGCTGTATTTATAGTTGAAGCAGTGTTGCATCAACTCACCCACAGTAAACATTTTGCTTCTGTTAATCAACTATCACAACAACAAATGGATGATGAAGTGAGTGGCGCTTCTACAAAAATGGCGCGCAGTGTGGTATTCGGACAAATAATAATATTGATTGTTTACCTACCCACTTTTGCATTGCAGGGCATTGAAGGCAAAATGTTTATACCTATGGCGCAAACTGTTGCCTTCGCCTTGTTGGGTGCATTTATTCTTTCTTTAACATATGTGCCTATGATGAGTGCATTAATCATGAGTAAAAAAATCAGTCATAAAAAAACTATTTCTGATAAAATGATGGCCTTTTTTGAACGGCATTTTCAAAAAGCATTGAACAAGGTTTTAAATTTTCCAAAAACAGTAATAACTACCGCATTTACCTTATTTGCAATTTCTATTTATGTGCTATCAAACATGGGAGGTGAATTTATACCGGCCCTGGAGGAAGGCGATTTTGCAGTAGAAACGCGTGTTTTGATGGGCAGCAATTTAAATACAACCATTGAAAGTACACAACGTGCGGCCAAAATTTTAAAAGAAAATTTTCCAGAAGTAGAGCAGGTAGTTACGAAAATAGGTAGCGGCGAAATTCCAACTGATCCAATGCCTATGGAAGCGGCCGATATGATGATTATTTTAAAAGATAAAAAAGAATGGACCTCAGCAAAAACATTCCCTGAGTTATCAGAAAAAATGAGCAAAGCTGTTTCTGATATACCTGGTATTACAACTAGTTTTCAGTATCCAGTGCAAATGCGTTTTAATGAATTAATGACAGGTGCTAAGCAAGATGTAGTTTGTAAAATATTTGGTGAAAATATGGATACATTGGCTCATTACGCCAAATTATTAGGTGATATTTCTGCCAGTGTAGAAGGAACAAAAAACATATATGTTGAGCCTGTTGCAGGTATGCCTCAAATTATTATTAGTTATAATAGACCAGCTATTGCACAATACGGCCTAAACATAAGTGATATTAATAAAATTGTAAACACTGGGCTAGCAGGGCAATCTACAGGCGCTGTGTATGAAGGAGAAAAACGTTTTGATATGGTAGTTCGATTAAATGGAGCACAACGCAAAAATATAGATGACATCAAGAATTTATTAATTGCAACACCCAATGGCGCTCAAATACCTTTGTATCAATTAGCAGCTGTTGAATTAAAAGAAGGACCTAATCAAATACAACGTGAAGATGCTAAACGAAGAATCATTATTGGATTTAACGTTGCTGGGCGTGATGTACAAACAATAGTAACAGAGCTACAACAAAAAATTGAAAAGAAGATAAAATTCCCAGCAGGTTATTATGTAACCTATGGTGGCGCGTTTGAAAATTTAAATGCAGCAAAAGCGAGATTAGGCATTACTGTGCCGATTTCATTATTATTAATTTTCATATTGCTTTATTTTTCATTCAATTCTATTAAACAAGGTTTATTAATATACTCAGCCATTCCACTTTCGGCTGTGGGTGGTATTTTTGCTTTAGCATGGCGCGGTATGCCTTTTAGCATTTCTGCTGGAGTTGGCTTTATAGCTTTGTTTGGTGTTGCTGTGCTTAATGGAATTGTGTTGATTGCCGAATTTAATCGGCTTAAAAAAGAAGGTTGGACAGATACGCGGAAAATTGTTTTAATGGGCACAAAAATTAGATTACGTCCTGTTTTAATGACTGCATTTGTTGCATCCTTAGGATTCTTGCCAATGGCTATAAGCAATGGTGCAGGTGCTGAAGTTCAGCGACCTATAGCAACAGTAGTTATTGGGGGCCTGTTAATAGCAACTTTCTTAACCCTTTTTGTTTTACCCATTTTATATATTTTTTTCGAGAAAGGATTTAAAACAAAACCTATTGTATCTGCGCTTATCCTATTTGTGTCAATATCATTATTACCAAGCAATGTAGATGCACAAAATACCATTGAATTGAAGGCTGCAATTGATACTGCCATTACAAATAATTTATCGCTAAAATCAGATAAATTAAATGTTGAAGCTTACACAAAACTTAAACACAGTGCGTGGGACTTGCCACAAACATCAATTACAGGCGAATATGGGCAATTTAACAGCGCTTATATGGATACTAAATTTGGTATAGCTCAAAGTTTAAAATTCCCAACGGTTTATACAAATCAAAAAAAAATACTAACAAATGAATGGAAGAATGCAGGCTTAGCGCTTGAAATAAGAAAAGCTGAATTAAAAAAAGAATTGAGTGTTGTTTATTATAGCTTGGTTCAAATTTCGCAATTAACACTTGTTTTGCAAAGCATGGACAGTATGTATACTGTATTTTTAAAAAATGCTGAACTCAAATATGAAAAAGGAGAAAGTAATATCCTTGAAAAAAACACTGCAGCAATGCAAACAGCACAAATTAAATTACAGTTGGAAAAAATAGAACAAGAATATAAAAATGCACTTGCTACATTTAACTTACTATTGAATGCAAAAACAGCATTAATTCCGGATACAAAAAAAACAGTAATGGATACGCCTTTAATTAATGATGATTTGATGGTTAAGCAACATCCATTTATATTACAATTAGCGCAGCAACAGGAATTAAGTAAATCAAAATTAAACTTAGAAAAATCATTTTTATTGCCCGATTTATTGGTTGGCTATAGCAATTCAAGTATTATAGGAAATGGACCATATAATAATTATTACGCTCCTTCAAAAAGATTTCAATCATTTCAGGCAGGCTTTGGAATACCTTTATTTTTTGGAGCTCAAAAGACTAAAATAAATGTTCTTAAAATTCATCAACAAATAGCAGAAAATAATTTGAATAGCAGCACTGCATTATTTCAATTGAATTATAAAAAGGCTTATCAAGACTATATTACTAACGCAAGTGTGGTAAATTACTACGAAGTTAAAGGCTTAAAAAATGCTGAAGAAACAATAAATGCAGCCACAGCGCAATACCAGAGCGGAAATATCAATTATTTAGATTGGGTAGTACTCACCAACCAAGCCGTAAATATTAAAGTAGAGTATATAAATGCTATTTCAAAACTAAATAATAGCATTATTGAATTAAATTATTTAACCAATAAATAAAATACTAATTATGACTAAATATATTATTTCTTTATTAAGCGCGGTTGTATTAATGGCTTGTGGTACAGAAAATAAAACAGAACAAAAAGAAGTAAATGCTGCTGTTAAAACTACAGTTGAACTTACGGATGCGCAATTAAAAAACATGACCATTAGCACAGGTAAAATTAGCTCACAACCTATTTCTTCAGTGTTAAAAGTAAATGGAATTATTGATGTTCCACCTCAAAATATGGTTTCAATAAGTGTACCATTAGGTGGCTTTTTAAAATCAACTAAATTGTTACCCGGTATGCATATTGCCAAAGGAGAAATTATAGCCAGCATGGAGGATCAGCAATACATTCAGCTACAGCAAGAATATTTAATTACAGCCTCTAATTTAAAGTTTTTGGAGGCCGATTTTAAACGACAAAAAGAACTTAATTTAAGCAAAGCAAGCAGCGATAAATTATTTCAACAAGCAGAGGCCGATTATCAAAATCAAAAAATAATTTTAAAATCTTTACATGAAAAATTGAAACTCATTGGAATAAATCCTGAAAACTTAAACGAAAATAATATATCGCGCAGTATTGATATACATTCACCTATTGATGGTTATGTATCTCATGTAAATGTAAATATTGGCAAATATGTTAACCCAAGTGATGTGCTATTTGAGCTTGTAAATCCAACAGATATACATTTGGGTTTAACTATTTATGAAAAAGATTTAGATAAAATTTTTATTGGTCAAAAATTGATGGCCTACACCAACCACAAACCAGAAATAAAATTCCCATGTGAAATCATTTTAATAGGTAAAGATCTTTCTGCAGAGCGCAGTGTAGAAGTACATTGTCATTTTGAAAAATATGATAAAACGCTTATCCCGGGTATGTTTATGAATGCCGATCTTGAAATCAATAGTAACATGGCAAGTGTGCTTCCCGATGAAGCGCTTGTAAGATTCGAAAACGTAAATTACGCATTTATTGCCTTAAGCAAAAATACATTTCAAATGGTTGAAGTTAAATTGGGCAATACTGAAAATGGTCATACAGAAGTAATCATGGACAATGCTTTACTCAACAAAAACTTTGTTTTAAAAGGTGCTTACAACTTATTGATGCAGCTAAAAAATAAAGAGGAAGAATAGCGCCTCACTATCACTAAAAAACTTAGCGCATAATAACTATGGCGCATTCTATTAATTTTTTCTATTGAAATAGAATTGATATTTTCGCCTCATGCTATTTAACTCTTTGCAGTTTATATTGTTTTTTTGTGCATTTTTTTTACTGCTTTTTAGCATGCCTAAACCATGGAGAAAAACATGGGTGTTTATTGCAAGTTGCTATTTTTACATGGTATTTAAGCCTGTTTATTTACTTATACTTTTTGCAATTATTGGTATTGATTTTATTGCAGGAAAAAAGATTGAGCAAAGTATTTTGCACAAAAAAAAGTGGCTGATTGTAAGCATTTCTGCTAATTTAGGCATCCTGTTTTTCTTTAAATATTTCAACTTTATTAGTGAAAATATAAACGCACTTTTTGCTACTTTCCATAGCAGTGCGCAATTGCCTTTGCTCGAAATTATATTACCGATTGGCTTATCCTTTCATACCTTTCAAGCCATGAGCTATACGTTTGAAGTATATCGCGGCAAGCAAAAAGCTGAACATCATTTATTGGATTATAGTATTTACGTTTTGTATTTCCCACAATTAGTGGCTGGTCCCATTGAAAGACCACAAAATTTACTTCCTCAAATTAAAAACAACATTTCCTTTAACGGTAATTTTGCTGCACAAGGTTTGTTATTAATGAGCATTGGTTTATTTAAAAAAGTGGTGATTGCCGATAGGCTTGCGTTGTTTGTTGATCCCGTTTTTAATGACTTGCCACATGCTAATGGCCTATCGGTACTTATTGCAAGTGTATTTTTTGCTTTTGAAATTTATTGTGATTTTTCGGGCTATTCAGCTATTGCCATTGGTGTTTCAAAAATAATGGGCATTGATTTAATGCAAAATTTCAACAGCCCTTATTTATCATCCTCATTTTCTATGTTTTGGTCGAGATGGCATATTTCATTATCGAGTTGGTTTAAAGAATATTTATACAAACCACTTGGTGGCAATAGAAAGGGTGAATTAATGCGCTATAGAAATATTTTTATTGTATTTATACTAAGTGGTTTTTGGCATGGCGCAAAATGGAATTTCATGATTTGGGGCGCTTTGCACGGCATTTTACTCCTATTAGAAAATGTATTTAAAAAACATTTTTCTTTAAGCATTTCCCCTTCATTTAAAATACTTTTTGTTTTTTGTGCAACCACATTTGCATGGATATTTTTCAGAGCAAATACGCTAGAAGATGCGGCTTTAGCTATAAAACATTTAGGTAGTATATCATTTGAAAATAGCTTGCCAAAAGTGTTTAATGAAATTGAATTTTCTTTCTGTTTTTTATTGATTGCTTTATTGATTCGTTCAGAAAAAAAGGAATGGTCAAAACATATTGTAAAACCGATATTTCAAATGCTAATAGCAACAATGTTGTTTGCGCTTGCTTATTTATTTGGTGAATTTAATTTGAAACAATTTATCTACTTTCAATTTTGATAAAAAGAACGATTCAAATATTCGCGCTAATTTCAGGTATCAGCATTATTGTTGTGATGGCAGCTGTTAGTTATTCAAAATGGTTTAATAATGTTATTGCTATTGTTCCATCTCCTTATCGTTATGGCGATTTATATTTTTTTAGCAACCATCCCAAATTCAGAATTAACACCAGCAATCAAGCTAAAATAAACAAGGTAAAATCACAGTCGAATATAAGATTAACAATCATTGGAGACAGTTATTTAAATGGTATTAGCAAGGATAATTTAATAGCTAAAAACTTTGATCATATCGATTGGGATTATGTTCCAGATACGATTCCATCTTTTCAATCAGGTAAAAAAAATATACTTGTTATTGAAACAACAGAAAGGTATGCGCGTTGGCGATTGAAAATAAGAAATTTAGTTGGTATTGGAGAAAAATACATCCCGCCAATTAATCACGAAATAAAATTGAACGCAGAAGATAATATACAATTCCTTTTAACTAACTTCGATTTCTTATTGAATTTGAAAGAAATAAAGTCGCTGATTTACTTAAAATTATTTAACAGGTACGATAGTAGAATTGCAAAACCTAATGGTACTGAACGCCTCTATTTGAATGAAACAATTGAGGAAAGTATAACATCATCAAGCTACAGCAGCATCAGCGAAGAAGAAATTAGCGAAATAGTTAACAATTTAAACATGGTACAGCAAGATGTTTTAAAACTTGGGTTTGAAGAGGTTTATCTCTCAATCATACCTAATGCAGCAAGTATTTATAATTATAATGGTAAAAAATACAACCATTTAATTGAACGCATTCAACAACATCCAAACCTAAAAATGACCTGTATCAATGCCTATCAATTGCTTTCAGCACCAAAAGACAATGTATTTCATTATAGCGATTCGCATTGGAATTCCTTTGGGCAACAGCTTTGGATAGATGAAATTAACAAAACAATTTCAGCACCTAAAAATTAACGAAAGTGAATATTAATGTGACTTGTAGCAATCAACAAAAGTGATTTAGCGTCAGTATTTTATTATTTTTTAGTTGATTTTTATAAAGCATATTCAATCTTTTACAATTTAGTTTTAGCTTTGCAGCATGAGCACAACAATAACAAAAAACCTTACAGGAGAAGATTTATTTAAGAATGTGATTAGTCATGCCAAAGAGTATGGCTATATTTTTCCATCAAGTGAAATTTATGATGGTTTAAGTGCAGTATATGATTATGGTCAATATGGCGCAGAGCTAAAGAAAAACATACGTGAATACTGGTGGAAATCGATGGTGCAAATGCACGAAAACATAGTAGGTATTGATGCATCAATTTTTATGCATCCAACAACATGGAAAGCAAGCGGCCATGTTGATGCTTTTAATGATCCATTAATTGACAATAAGGACAGTAAAAAACGTTACCGTGCCGATGTATTGATTGAAGACCATGTGAGTAAAATATTAGCAAAGGCAGACAAAGAAATTGCTAAAGCCCGTGAAAGATTTGGTGAAGCTTTTGATGAAAATCAATACAAAGCAACCAATGCAAGAGTAAAGGAATACCTTGATAAAGCTGAGGAAATCAATGCGCGTTTTAAAAATGCTTTAGAAGAAAACGACCTTGCTGCAGTAAAGCAAATTATTGAAGATTTAGAAATAGTTTGCCCTGTAAGTGGTTCAAAAAATTGGACCGATGTACGTCAATTCAACTTAATGTTTAGCACCGAAATGGGCAGCACAGCTGAAGGCGCGAGTACTATTTATTTACGACCAGAAACAGCGCAAGGTATTTTTGTGAACTTTTTAAATGTTCAAAAAACAGGAAGAATGAAAATTCCTTTTGGGATTGCTCAAACAGGAAAAGCCTTTAGGAATGAGATTGTAGCACGTCAGTTTATATTTAGGATGCGTGAGTTTGAACAGATGGAAATGCAATTTTTTGTGCGCCCAGGTGAGGAAATAACTTGGTATAACCATTGGAAAGAAGCGCGCATGAAATGGCATTTATCCTTAGGCTTGGGCAAAACAAAATATCGCTTTCATGACCATCTTAAATTGGCACATTATGCCAATGCCGCTTGTGACATAGAGTTTGAATTTCCTTTTGGATTTAAAGAATTAGAAGGAATACATAGCAGAACAGATTTTGATTTAAAAGCACATGAGCAGCATTCAGGAAAAAAATTGCAGTATTTTGATCCCGAACTCAACCAAAGTTATGTGCCTTATGTGGTAGAAACTTCTGTTGGCTTAGATCGTATGTTTTTGGCTGTGATGAGCAGTGCTTACAAAGAAGAGCAATTAGAAGATGGTTCAAGCAGAGTAGTATTATGCTTCCCTCCTATTTTAGCGCCAATTAAAGCTGCTATAATGCCTTTAACCAAAAAAGATGGCTTACCTGAAAAAGCAAGAGAAATTTTAAACAATTTAAAGTTCGAATTCAATTGCCAATATGATGAAAAAGACGCTATTGGCAAGCGCTACAGAAGACAAGATGCGATTGGTACACCTTATTGCATTACTGTTGACCATCAATCTTTAGAAGACAATACTGTGACCATTAGATACAGAGATACGATGACACAAGAACGCATTGCTATTGCTGCTTTAAGAGATTTGATAGCGAATGAGGTAAGTTTGAAGAAGTTGTTGAGTTAGGATTTTAAAAGTTAGATGTGTTATAGTGGCCATGAGCCGCTGACATTCAAGCTTGTTTTTTCACATTCAAATTCATCAAAGTAATTGCATTCTAATTATTCATAATTTTTGGTTACATGCTTCAATTCAATCCTATCTATTACCTTGCCTGAAGTAGCATCAATTAATAAGGTAACAGCAGTAGTTACGGTGCAACCATTACTGTTTTTACAATCGCCTTTATTTGTAATTTTAATTTTGTGAGAAACTACCATCCATTCACAACTTTCCTCTTTAAATAACAAACCAGGTTTATATTGCCAAGCCTTAGTCCAATAGCTGTTGTGGCGTTTAGCAATGCGTATTACTTTATTGGTATCTAAATTATTGATGCAGGTATTGTTTTGGGCGAATGCTTCTGCAAATGTGAGGATGAAGCAAATCAAAAAAATTACATTTTTCATAGACCAGTATTTTTAAATGAATTTTTGTATTCAAATAATATTCGCTTTGCGAAGTTAAGCTATGTTGGTGTTTTTAACAACATTTTCTAAACCACCATCACGCCTTTGGGTGCGCTTGCTTATGCACATTCTTCAACTTTTCAATACTATTATGGGTATACACCTGCGTAGCCGATAAATTAGCATGACCTAAAATTTCTTTAATGGCATTTAAATCGGCGCCATTGTTAAGCATGTGCGTGGCAAAGGTATGGCGCAATACATGCGGACTTTTTTTATGAATGGTTGTAACATGAGAAAGTGCAGCATTCACCAAATTATACACTTGTTTAGGATATAATTTCTTGCCGTTTTTTTGGGCAAATAAATACGCGCCTGCTGCATATTCAGAAGGTATGACTTGTATATAATCTTCCAACTCTTTTTTAAAATGAAGCGTAAAGGGAATTATCCTTTCTTTGTTGCGCTTGCCCAACACTTTTAATTGGCCATTGCTAAAATCAATATCCCCTTTTTTTAAGCCAGTTAACTCCGATAAACGCATGCCAGTTTGATAAAACAACAATAAGATCATTCTGTTGCGATGCCCTTCAAATCCGGGTTCAAACACATCAAAATCGAAAAGATTTTCCATGTGCGTGATGTCAACAAACACGGGTAGTTTTTTAGCTGTTTTAGGACTTATAATTTTAGCCATGGGATTGAGCTCGACTTTTTCTTCCCTGATTAAAAATTTATAGTATGATTTTAAAGTAGAAATTTTACGATTTACACTTCGTGCTTCCATGCCGCTTTCCATTAAACTTACCAACCAACTTCTAATTACGAGATGATTTAGCTCATTTAGTGTGGTATATCCTTCTTGATTGGCATAGGCCCAAAAAGTATCCAAGTCGTTTTGATAGGCGGTAATAGAATGCACTGAAAAGCGTTTCTGATAACTCAAATAATCAATAAATTCTTGGAGGTACATGAAATGATTAATATTGGCTAAAGTTATGAAATTTTTAAATTAATAAATCAGCTTAAACCGACTCCCATAATCAAACACCAATTCTTTGAACAAAAAATAATTTAGCTCGCATGTTTAATACCAATTGTATTTATTAAAAAGCCCAAAGCTATTTAATAAATTTACAATGGTTAATGCCGATACAACTTGAAACTATTACAATAAGGCTTGGCCGCAATTGGTCTAAATTGAAAGTGTAATCGGTATTAAAGACAGAGCTGTTTGTTTTAGACAAGCACAAAAAAAATACCCTTGATTGAGCTATTCAATCAAAGGTATTTAAAAATATACGATAATTAATTATTATCTTTCTTCTTGGTTTAGCGTTTGCTTGTAAGCAGCCTTCTTAATCTCCTCTCTTCTCAAAACAGAAGGTTTAGTAAACTTTTGTCTGTCGCGTAATTCACGTAACATCCCTGTTTTCTCTACTTTCTTTTTGAATTTCTTCAATACTTTGTCGATTGGCTCGCTTTCTTTTACTGGAACTATAATCATTTTTGTGTTTTTGTTAAAAATTTTTTTGAGGGCGCAAATATATAAAATAATAAATAATGAACAAAATTATTTTAAAATCTCTCTGGCAATTACTAATTTTTGTATTTCGGAAGTTCCTTCACCTATGGTACACAATTTACTGTCGCGATAAAACTTTTCAACTGGAAAGTCTTTGGTGTATCCATAACCTCCAAATATTTGAACTGCCTCAACCGAACATCTTACCGCCACTTCTGAAGCATAATATTTTGCAAAAGCACTTTCTTTGGTTACTTTTTTATGATTGTTTTTTAGGAAAGCTGCCTGAAATGTAAGCAATTCTGCAGCTTCAATTTCTGTAGCCATATCTGCTAATTTAAAGCCAATAGCTTGGAAATTGCCAATTGGTTGTCCAAATTGCTCGCGTTCTTTAGCGTATTTTACAGATGCATCATAAGCGCCTTTGGCAATACCTATTGAAAGCGCTGCAATAGAAATTCTGCCACCATCCAATATTTTCATAGCTTGTATAAAGCCATCACCAACATTTCCTAAAACTTGACTTTTGTGAACGCGGCAATTATCAAAAATCATTTCTGCAGTTTCAGAAGCACGCATACCTAATTTATTTTCTTTTTTACCTGCATTAAAGCCTGGAGTGCCACGCTCAACAACAAAAGTAGTCATACCGTGTGAATCTAATAAATCTCCGGTACGTGCAATTACAACAGCAACATCTCCAGTAATACCATGTGTAATCCAACATTTTGTGCCATTTAACACCCAATAATCACCATCTTCTTTTGCCACACATTTCATGCGCATAGCATCTGAACCAGTGTTAGGCTCTGTTAAACCCCAAGCCCCAATAAATTCAGCTGTAGCTAATTTTGGCAAATACTTTTTCTTTTGTTCTTCATTACCAAAAGCCATGATATGACCGGTGCACAAAGAGTTATGCGCTGCCATTGATAAAGCTATTGAACCACATATTTTTCCTAATTCACTAATTGCAGTAACGTATTCGGCATAGCCAAAGCCAGAACCACCATACTCGGTTGGCACCAAAACACCCATTAAACCAAGTTCTCCTAATTTTTTAAAAACTTCAATGGGGAAAGTTTGTGCTTCATCCCATTCCATCATTTTGGGGCGAATATGCTCATCGCCAAACTTCTTAATCATGTCAGCAATCATGTGCTGATTTTCGTTTAAACTAAAATCCATTTTGATTATTTTTTAGGTGTGCAAAAGTATAAAAAAATTCTAAATGTATAGCTTGCCTAATAGTTAACTACTGAAAATATCTCCTCGCTGTAAGGTTTAAGTTTGTCTTTTCCATTCAAGAAATCTAACGACACAAGGAATGAAAAACAAGCCACCTTACCACCCGCCTTCTCAACTAATTTACAAGCCGCCACAGCAGTTCCTCCTGTAGCTAACAAATCATCATGAATCATTACCCTAGCACCTTTTTTTAATGCATCGCTGTGCATTTCAATAGCCGCAGAACCGTATTCTAGATCGTACTCCTCTCTAATAGTATGGTAAGGCAACTTTCCTGCTTTACGAATAGGAATAAAAGGTACATTTAACAAACGCGCTACGGTCATTCCAAATAAAAAACCTCTGCTTTCAATACCAAGAACTGCATCTAACTTATAAAGTTGCGCATTTTCGGCAATTGCAATGGTTATTTTATCACACAAAGCTGGCTGCAATAATATGGGGGTTATGTCTTTAAAGATAATGCCTTCCTTCGGAAAATTAGGCACATCGCGAATTACATTTTTGATTTCTTGTTCTAACATTATGTTTCAGTTTTAAAGTCACAATAATAAGTGATTTAAGTTCACAAAAATATTTCATAAAATAAAAAGATAGCTATAAAATGAAATACCTTAGCGTTTTATTGATTTGCTTAATCGCAAATTTCAAATCAAAACTGAACGAATAAAAATATTATTGGCGCATTTTCCGAGCCAAGACAATTACAAAAAAAACACTATACTAATGATTAGTATTTAACCCAGTTTACGCATTAGAAATGCGTAAACGATAAAGAAATTGTAAATCAGATTTTTACAAATCTGATAACATTTTCTAAATCGGGATTAACCCAA
>CAMBZU010000014.1 GCA_945872355.1 Chitinophaga pinensis | reverse complement strand
TGTTCGTGATATTAGTAATGGTTTGCGTTCCGCTACAGGCAACTTGAATCACATGGGTATTGAACGGGCGCCTTCCAAATCAACGATTAGCTATCAAAACAAAAACCGTGACTGGGAACTCTTTAGAGACTACTATTATCAATTGCTTGTAGAAGGGCTGCCACTTTGATTAGCGCAGCGATTTGATTGATTTTATACTGAGCGATAGCCGGAGTGAGACAATTAACCATGCCGCGCCGCAGGGCCCGGTAAACACGAAGTTGCACTTCGTGTTTTTTAATTGTTAGAGCTGCGCTCAGCTTAATAACATTGAAGTTAAAAGTTAATAGGACTCAATTTAAAAACAACTACAGTATTAATTTTGATGTAATAAATTCAGTTTACTATTTTCAAAAATAGCTTTCAAACCATATCCACGCAAGTTTAACTTGCTAAATTAAAATAAACCGAAGCACAGCTTCGATTTTACTGAGGTAATGCCGATATCATTTAAAAATGCTTCAATGATAATTGGATGCTATTGAAAACATTATCGGTATGAAATAGATTTTTAACAGATGCGCGCAATTTTGTTAAAAGAATGCTCCCATATTTAAAAATAAATACTATTTTTGTGTATAATATCACAAAATGAACACTTATAAATGGAAAGGACATTGCAAAGTGAACTGCAAAGTTGGCAAAAACAAGTCAATAGGTTACCATTAATTATTCAAGGTGCAAGGCAAGTTGGCAAAAGCTATCTGATGAAATGGTTTGGTCAAACCCATTTTCAACAGTATGCTTATTTTAATTTTGATGAACGGCCTGAGCTGAGAGATTTTTTTATTGCCAATAAAGATGTTGATAGAATTATTAATTCGCTTTCATTAATTAGCGGTAAAACCATTGATGCCAATACACTACTTATTTTTGATGAAATACAAGAATGTCCGGAAGCATTAAATACACTAAAATATTTTGCTGAAAAAAAACCTGAAATCCCTATTGTGTGTGCTGGTTCATTATTAGGAATCATATTAAATTCTGGCATTTCTTTTCCTGTTGGTAAAGTGGCATTTGTTACACTTTACCCATTATCGTTTAAAGAAGTTTTACCTTATTGGAACGATAATTTATCCCGTTTCTTAAATCAAATAAAAAGTATTGAACCTATCCCTGATTATTTTTTTAACGACCTGGTTGACAATTTTAAAAAATACCTTATTACAGGCGGCATGCCAGCAGTACTAAATGCATTTAAACAAGAAAATTCGTTTGAAGCATGCGAAACTGTGCTACAAAATTTGATACTCTCTTATCATGGCGATTTTGCAAAGCACCCCGTAATGAGCGATGTAGCAAAAATAGGACAAGTGTTTAACTCCTTGCCAAGTCAACTTGCTCGAGAAAACAAAAAATTTGTTTATCAATTGGTTAGAAAAGGAGCCCGAGCCCGAGAATATGAAGATGCTATTCAATGGTTAATTCGTGCAGGTTTGGTTTATCAGGTCAAATTAATTTCAAAACCCGGTATTCCGCTTGCGGCTTATGATGATGTGGGTGCTTTTAAATTATATGCTTTAGATGTAGGAATGATGCGTAAAATGGCAAAACTATCGCCAACAGCTTACACCGAAGGGACGCGTTTATTTACAGAATTTAAAGGGGCAATCATAGAAAATTATATTTTACAAAGTTTAGCTGCACAATTTGATGATCTTCCGCGTTATTGGACCTCAGGAAATTCAGCTGAAGTTGATTTTGTGATACAATACAAAAATGAAATTATACCCATTGAAGTGAAAAGTGATGAAAATATTAAAAGTCGAAGTTTGCAGGTGTATCATCAAAAATTCAACCCAAAATTACGCATTCGATTTTCATTAAAAAATCTTTCTTATCAAGATGGTTTATTGAATATCCCTCATTTTATGTCAGATTACACAAAAGAAATTATTAAATTTATTTTAGATGATTAAATACGTTTCATTCCTTTTTTGTCTTCTTATTTCTCACTTGAGTATTGCTCAATCCATAACTGGTAGATTTACAAAACTTGCCAAGCAAACCATCAAAATCGAGGGGTTCAGAGGCTTGCAAACCTATCCCATATCAACCACTACTTGCGATGAAAAAGGGAATTTTAAACTTGTTTATACAAAATCAGATTACGGAGTTGGCTATCTTATTTCTGAAGATAAAAAACCTCTTTTTGTTATCCTAAGTGGAGAGGATATTGAAATTGTTGGTGATGCATTAAGTGCAATAGAAACAATTCACATAAAAAAAGGATATGAAAATTTGTGTTTTGAGAAATATTCTAAAGAACATCCTAAAAGAGAGCAAGCACTTAATGCTTGGATATATTTAGAGCAAATCTATGCTGTGGATTCATTATTTTCAAACCAAACAGCGCCAAACAAGGCCATTCAATTAGAAAAGAAACGAATTAAAAATGAAGACGAAGAATATTTAGCAAAACTACCAAGCAGCGCTTATGTTAGTTGGTTTTTGCCAATACGTAAATTGGTGAGCTCGGCTTCAATAATTGCCCAATACCGTCCAAAGGAAATTCCCTCAACAATATCAGCCTTTAGAGCATTAGATTATACCGACCAACGTTTGTATAAAAGTGGATTGTTTAAAGATGCCATTGAAAACCATTTCTGGTTGTTAGAAAATTGCGGTAAATCGCTGGATTCTGTTTTTATTGAAATGAAAACATCCATTGACGCCATGATGGTAAACCTTATTAAAGATGAAAAAAAACTGAATGAAGTAACAGATTATTTATTCGATTTATTAGAACGTCATAGCCTTTTTCAGGCATCAGAATATTTGGCCCTTAAAGCGCTCAATGAAACCAGTTGCACGCTCAATGCAGACTTAGCCAAACAACTTGAAAGCTACCGTGCCATGAAGAAAGGGAATATTGCTCCTGAAATTCAGTTTGCGGGAAACAGTTTTTTAAACGGAGTTAAACAATCTCAATTTAGTAATCTTTCAAGTTTAAATACACCTTACACATTGGTAGTTTTTGGAGCTAGTTGGTGTCCAAAATGCTCAGAAGAATTGCCCAAGCTCATTCAAAACTATTCTAAATGGAGAAAAAATGGTGTTGAGGTTGTTTATGTTACATTAGATACTGATAAAAGTTCTTTTGAACAAGCGGTAAAAACATATCCCTTTTTTGCTTACTGCGATTATGAAAAATGGGAAAGCAAAGTAGTTAAGGATTATTATGTGTTTGGCACGCCTACTTTTTATCTGTTAAACAATAAGCGAGAAATAATACTCAGACCAAATTCAATAGCGCAGACAGATGCCTGGGTGGATTGGGTTTTGGTGCAGGGAAATAAATAACAGGACAAGAACCAACGAAACGCTAACAGCAGTCATCTGGCTCATCTGGCGCGAGTCTTCAGACTCGTTCCCTCAACATCATTTTCTAAAATGCCTATAAAACTTCCTGCATAAACCTTTACATCTTAAATTTTAACCTAAACGCTTACTTTTAAAAGGTTTCCTCCTGAATGACACTATTTTTTTGTCTTTTAGGAGGAATCTTTTTTTTTGGACTAAAAAATAAATGCAATTGGTATTAAATGTGGTTTTCAAAAGAAAGTTTGTACAATAACTCGCCTGCATGCATCGCAAATCAATCTACTAAATGTATCAGTTTTATATTCTATTCGCTATAACGACTGCTATTGCTGCGTTTTACCGACACGTTCCAAATTTTATTCTGAGGAAATTAAAACTTTCAAAAATACTATTGTTGCCAAAGCCAAGACAGATAAAAGACTTGCAAATTCGATTAACCACAAAATAAAAATAAAAAAAATCCGTTAATTAGGACACATACCATACGTTTGAAAAAACTATTACAATATATCCCTTCAAAGGAACTTTACTTTTTTGGCTTGCTGCTTTTTGCGGCTTCATTGCCCTTGTCGAAGTTTACCATTAGCCTGGCACAATTTATTATTGCAGGCAATTGGGTGCTCGAAGGCCATTTTAAAAGTAAGTGGGATTTAATTAAACATAATAAAGTGGCTTTATTGCTAATGTCGTTATATGCGATACACTTGATTGGGCTTTGTAACACCAGCAATTTTGATTATGCTTTACATGATTTAAAAACAAAAGTACCTCTGCTTGTTTTTCCTTTTTTGATGGCCACTTCCAAGGCTTTGGACAGAAAGCAAGTGAATCAGATTTTATTTTTATTGTACTTGGCTACCTTAGTTTCAACGCTTATTTCATTGGCCATTTATGAAGGATTCACAGGAAAAATGATTACAGATATTCGTCAGATTTCTCCCTTGATTTCGCATATTCGCTTAGCCTTATTAGTTTGTGTTGCGGTAGTAATTGCTTTTTATTTTTATCATCATATTAGTCAGGTGCCTTGGTTAAAAGTTCAGGCTAAAACGCTTAAAATACTATTAATACTTGGTGTTGTTTGGATGATTTTATTTTTAATTATTTTGGAATCACTCACAGGATTGTTTGTTTTAATAGCAGGATTTTTTGTGTTTTGTTTATATAAAATATTGATTGAGAAAGGGCTGTTCTCACAAAAAATAAAATATGCTTTGATTGTATTGCTGGCAATTTCCGCAGGCTATCTACTTGTTTATTTCAGTATAAAGCCCATGATGGTAAAGGATGAAGTTAATATTTCAACACTACCAAAATCAACAAAAAATGGAAATATTTATACGCATTTTATCAATGAAAAATTTACCGAGAATGGTCATTTTTATGGCTTATACCAATGCGATCCTGAATTAAAAAAAGCATGGAACTTACGCAGTACATTGGCTTACGATTCGCTGGATGAAAAAGAACAACTTGTTAATTTTACCTTGATGCGTTACTTAACTTCTAAAGATTTACCTAAGGACTCTTTTGGTGTTTGGCAATTAACCCAAAATGATATTCAATCAATCGAAAATGGGATTTCTAATTACCGCATACTAAAAATGAATCCTTTGGAAAGCCGCGCCTACCAGGTGTACTGCGAGTATCAAAGTTTTACAGAAGGCTACAATTCAAGCGGACACAGCTTAACCATGCGTTTGCATTATTGGAAAGCTGCTGTACTTATTATTAAAGATCATTTTTTTACAGGTGTTGGTACAGGGGATTTAGAAGATGCCTTTCAATCCAAGTATGTTGAAATTAATTCTCCTTTAGAGCTCCCTTGGCGGCACCGCGCGCACAATCAATACCTCACCATGATGGTGGCTTTTGGTGTTTTTGGAGTTGCATTTTTTATGTTTTGGTTGTTTGCCCCAGCTTATTTCAAAAAAGGAAATTTACATCCTGTTTATTTTGCCTTCCTATTTATTTTATTGATTTCGATGCTGTTTGAAGACACGCTGGAAACGCAGGCTGGTTTGAGCTTTGCCGTGTTTTTTAGTAGTTTGTTTTTGTTGGAAGATGGTAAAGTTAGAAATATTAATAGTTAGTTTGTTATTGAAATCCATCTCAAATTGCACAAAATAAACCTATCAGGTTTAAATTCGATCATACAACTCCAAATAAGCCTTAGCAGCCTTTTCCCAACTAAACTGCATAGCATGCGCCTTCATACGCTCAGCTTTTCCGGAATCACGCTCATAAACTGCCATGCCTTTTTCAAAAGCAGCACACATATCATTCGCTTCAAAATTATCCCAATAAAAAGCTTCAGGGCCGCCAATTTCGGGCAGACAAGTGAGTTTACTTAAAAAAACGGGTTTGCCCATTAACATGGCTTCTATCACTGGCAAGCCAAAACCTTCTGATAAGGAAGGAAACACAAAAGCATAACAGTTTTTATACAAGGTATATTTTAGTTCATCACTCACTGCACCCATAAAATGCAATTGTGATAAAACACCCAATGCTAAAGCCTTTTCCTTAATCAAATTAACATAAGCATGACTATCATTTCCTGCAATTACCAATTTTAAATCTGGCTTATGTTGCAAAAGTGGCAACAACACATGAAAGTTTTTTTTAGGATTGATAATACCTATGCTGAACAAATATTTTTGATTGTGTAAAAAGTCTGGAAGCACAACAGAAGATGCGCTTTTCAAACTCACTCCATTATAAATTACATGCAATTTTTTTTCATCAATTTGTAAATGTTGCTTTATTTCATTCGCAGTAAATTGAGATATTGCTACAATTGCGCTTGCTTTGTTTACCTTTCGTTGCAAGGCATTCAGCTTCCACTGCCTTTTTAGACCAGTATACTTATATAAAAAATTTAAATCGTGAATCGTTAAAATCAATTTGCTATTACGCGGCAAATATTTCGATTCCTGATGTGTGCAATGCCATATATCAAAGCCTTTGGGCTTATTCCACAAAAAAGAAAAATAATTTTTTAATAACTCGTAAATGGCCTTATTTCCAAAGATGCCTTTTTTATTTTCGGGTACTAAAAAATGTAATGCTGTGTGTTTACTTTGTTCAGTTAATGCTTGTCCTAATCCTAAGCAAAACTGCCCTAAACCACTATTGGTGTTATGCAATTTTTCCATTTCTATGAGCACTTTTATCTTACTCATGGGATTGAATTAAGTGCTTTCAATTTTGCATACTTCTGGTAAGTAGCTTGTGCAGATATTTTACAAACGATAAATCCATAATAACCATCTAATATTCCCAACTTAAAAAAATACATTTGTATAAATTTAAAAATTGGGGCCATATATAATTTTAAAATAGTATTCTTTACCCCTTTGTTAAATAAGCTTTGCGCAGATAAGGTGCTAAATTTATCGGTTTGTTTGTAATGAGATTCAATGCTATCATAACTATAATGCAAACAATCTCCTTGTAACAAAATGGGTGTAATTATTTGGCCATCAAGCGCCTTTAATTCTTCGTGTATCAAGCCTTGCCAATGCATTTTCTGGCGATTAAACAAGCGCAATTTAATATCCGGATACCAACCACCATGTTTTATCCAGGCACCACAATAATTTGTCAAACGCTTAAATGAAGCGGTTTTTAAACCTTCCGATTTTAATTTTAAAATAGCTTGTTGTAAATCATTACTTAATACCTCATCGGCATCTAAAGATAAAATCCAATCATGACTTGCTTTTTCATTCGCCAAATTTTTACTTGCTGAATAGCCCTGCCATTTACCTTGAAATACTTTTGCTCCATATTGTGTAGCAATTTCGCAAGTATCATCAGTAGAAAATGAATCATAAACAATCATCTCATCCGCCACATGAGAAGCCGCTTGCAAACATCTTGCAATGTTTTTAGCTTCGTTGAAGGTGATAATTACGACAGATAGTTTATGCATGTAAGGCTAAAAATTCTACACAACTTCCGAAATCAGCAAGCTCTAATTTATCTTGAAGGTCTAGATTTCTTTTTGTATAATAAATGCAAGTGTTAGTGTCTACGAGATACTTTTTCAAAACTTTTCTATAGTTCTAGTAAAAGTTCTACTACTTCTTATACTATCGATAATTTCATCAGCAGATTGCTTTGAATCCCATGCGCCAAATGCCTTATAGAATGATTTATTTTTTTGGTCTTGCTCTTTTTTAATACTTAATGTAAGCTTAGAAATTAGGTCTAGTTTATTGTTAGGACTTAGGTTTTCCAACAGTTGCAAGTAACCATCCACAAGGGTGTTATTTATATCAATTGCTTTCATTTTCATGCTTTTGTATTGTAACGCAAATATAGTAATAATGACTGCTTTTTCAAAAAACACTATATGTGTTAGCTAATTGGCTATTGATATACTAAATTTTAATTTTTGAATAAACGATTCTGAATTATTATTAATCAAAGAAAATCAGCACAAAAATATTCAAAAGTAGATTTAAACAAATTGTGAATAGCCTTATTGAAAAGTTATTGAAGTCATCGAAAATAAAATAGTGTAATGATGTACTTTTATACCAAGAAAAATGCAATGAAAATTAATTTGAAAAAATACCTGTTCCTATCATTCAGCTTGTGCATGGGCATGCTTTATGCACAACCACGCATCGAAAAATATCAGAATGGCAATACTAAGTCAGAAGAAAATTATGATAAAAATGGTTTGCAGCATGGCAAGCAAACCTATTACTACGAAAATGGTAAGATAGCCAAAGAAGTTAGCTACCGCGAAGGAAAAGAGTTTGGCCCTTTAAAGCGTTATTATGAAGATGGTAAATTAAAGGCCGAAGAAAATTATTTTTCGGGATTAAGATCTGGTAAATCTACATTTTACTATAAAAGCGGGATCTTGGCCTTATCTACTTATTATAAAAAAGATTTGCCAGACAGCTTGTGGCAAGATTGGTACGAAAATGGAAAAATGAAAAGCGAGGGCAGCTACAAACTGAGCAAAAAGCAATGCATATGGAAATATTGGTATGAAAGCGGGGTGTTGCAAAATGAAGGAAATTTTGAAAATAATTTGCAAGTGGGTATTTATAAATCATATCACGAAAATGGTAAATTGGCCACCGCTGGTTTTTATGAAAAAGGAAAAGAAGCTGGAAAATGGACCAAATATTATCCTGATGGATCAGAAAAAGAAATAGGGAATTCCAACGATAGTTTGTATCAATTGATGAGCTACAATAGTGAAAAAGGGAAAGCCTTAGTGAAAAACGGCAATGGTTATTGTACCTATACTTTTCCTGATGGCACTAAAAAATCTTATGGCAAATACAAAAATGGCTTGCAGGATAGTGTTTGGCAATACTACGCTTCGGCCGGAGCAAAAGAATTTGAAATTACATTTGAAATGGGAAAAAAGAATGGCAAAGCCAAGTATTGGTATGCCAATGGAAAACCCGAAAAAGAAGGTAATTTATGTGATGGAAAAAAATGTGGTTTATGGAGTTTTTATCGAAATAGTGGGAACATAGAAATGCAAGGTAATTTTGAAAATGATCATCAACAAGGTGCTTGGACAAACTTTTTTGATAATGGAAAGCCCGAATCAAAAGGCTTTTACAACAATGGCTTAAGCGATAGCACCTGGATATTTTATTACGTCACAGGCGAACTTTGGCGAAAAGGTAATTTTAAAAACGACCTAAAAGACAGCCATTGGCAAGCCTTTTACGAAAACGGGAAACTATTTTATGAAGGCGAATTTGTTGCAGGAAAAGAAGAAGGTGTATGGAAATCGTTTCATAGCAATGGCAATAAAAAAGATGAAGGCACCTACATCAAAGGTGCGATGGACCAACAATGGCAAGGCTGGCATGAGAACGGTGCCATTAAATACAGCGGCACTTATCTACTTGGCAAAAAAGATAAGTTATGGATTTTTTCATATGCTGATGGCAAAAAAGAAAAAGAAATTACCTACTTTAAAGGTGAAGAAGATGGTTTGTCTAAAGCCTATTTCCCTAAAGGAAGCATCAAAGAAGAAGGTGAATTTAAAAAAGGAGAAAGAAATGGAAAATGGACTTTCTATTTCGAAAAAGGGGGCAAGTTTGAAGAAATGGAATACAAGAATGGCAAGCCAGATGGTAATTTTTCAAGCTTCTATGATGTAGGCTCAACAATGGATAAAGGTGGTTTTAAAAATGGCAAAAAGGATGGGAAATGGGAAAGTTATGATCGTAAAGGAAAGATTTATAAAGTAGCGTTTTTTAAGGAAGGGGTGTTGCAGAAATGATTAGCTAATTAGCTGATGAATAAATGGATGAGTGTGACAATTTTAATAGCGGGTTAGCTAATGCCGAAGCCTCGGCAGTGGATGAAATGATGGATAAATTTACCTATTCATAAATTTTAAACAATCCTGAATATCATCGTCATTGCGGCCTACGAGCCGCAATCTTCCAAACCTTTGTAATAAAAAACTTTCGCTCTTATTCCCACACTCAGTAATTATACTTCTCCCCCCAACAACGCTTCAAATAAGCGCGTAATTCATTTTCACGCGCATTAATTCCTGGCTCATAAATCTTTTTACCTGAAAGGGCATCGGGCAAAAACTCAAGGTTTACAAAGTTGTTGGCATGGTTGTGTGCATAATCGTATTCTTTTCCGTAATCTAAATCCTTCATTAGTTTAGTGGGTGCGTTGCGCAAATGCAAGGGTACAGGCAGATTTCCTGTTGCTTTTACTAGGGCAATGGCATCATCAATGGCCAAATAAGTAGAGTTGCTTTTAGGTGAAGTTGCCAAATAAACCGCAGTTTGCGACAAGATAATCCTGCTCTCAGGATAACCAATTTTGTTCACCGCCTCAAAACAATTTACGGCCATAATAATCGCAGTAGGATTGGCATTTCCAATATCTTCTGAAGCTAAAATTACCATTCTGCGTGCAATAAAAAGCAAATCTTCGCCCGCTTCTATCATTCGCGCTAACCAATATACAGTAGCATTCGGATCACTCCCACGCATCGATTTTATAAAGGCCGAAACAATATCATAATGATTTTCACCCTGCTTGTCATACACTAAAATGCGTTGCTGAATTTTACTTTTTACCAAGTCATTGGTAACATTTACTTCGGTGTTCATCACACTATTAATCACTATTTCTAAAGCACCCAACATCTTACGGGCGTCACCTCCCGAAAGGCTTATCAGCGCTTCAGTTTCCGATAAAGTTATTTTTTTATCCGCAAAATAATCAGAATGTATGGCTTGTTGCAATAACGAAATTAATTCCTCTTCAGTTAAATGCTTCAACACATACAATTGGCATCGCGAAAGCAAAGGAGAAATTACTTCAAACGATGGATTTTCAGTAGTAGCCCCAATCAAAACTACAATCCCTTTTTCAACCGCATTCAATAAAGAATCTTGCTGCGATTTACTAAAACGATGAATCTCATCAATAAATAAAATAGGACTTTTACCCGTAAAATTAAATTGATTTTGTGCCTTATCAATTATTTCTCTCACATCTTTAACACCGCTGTTAATGGCGCTTAACGCAAAAAAATCTCTCGCTTGTTTTTGAGCAAATAATCCAGCTAAAGTAGTTTTTCCAACACCCGGCGGTCCCCACAAAATCATAGAGTGCATTTGCCCGCCCTCAATGGCATTGCGTAATATAGCGCCTTCACCCACCAAATGTGTTTGACCAATATAGTCAGTCAAATCTTTTGGCCTCAAGTATTCTGCCAATGGCATATTTGCTTTGTTCATGCGGCTGCGCTAATTAGTAGTGGCTTGTTTAGGCTTGTGCTTCCATCTGCGGTGTGTCCATAGCCATAGCTCAGGTCTTTCTTGTATAATACCTTCTAATATTTTTGTATGAATAGTAGTAATTTCTCCTCCTTTGCTATTTATTGCGTCATCACTAACAGGAATATAAGTAAGTGTATAATGCCCTCTTTTTGTCATTTGTATTTTCCCAAAAAGCACCACACAATTGTGCAACTTTGCATATTTTTCGGCACCCAATAAAACACTTGTAGGTTGATTTAAAAACGTAAGCCAATACCCTTTATCAGGATTAGATGGCGACTGATCTGCAATAAATCCATAAGCCACCAATTTGTCTTTTAATTTTATAAAATACTCACCTGTTTCTTTAGGTGGAATCAAAATCAAACCATTTTTACTTCTTGTTTTTTGCATCAATTTATCAAAAAACTTGTTGCTAATAGGCTGGTATAAGCCCGATGCTTGATATTTACTTTGTAACGCCAGCGAAAGCGCTGCCCATTCCCAATTGCCATAATGCCCAGTTACTAAAATTACACTTCTGTTTTGCGCATAATATTTTTCTAGCATATTGGTATTGCTAATCTTAAAATGCGCCAAAAGGTTTTCATTACTAATGGTAAAAGCCTTTATACTCTCTACCATTATGCTGCAAAAATGACGATAAAACTTGCGGGCAATCGTATTAATTTCTTGCTGAGATTTTTCCGGAAAAGCATTTTTTAAATTGCTTAACACTACTTTTTTGCGGTAAGGAAAAACATAATAAAGCAGTATAAAAAAGAAATCCGCTACGCCATGTAAAATAAACAAAGGCATGTATGAGAGCGGCAAAATAATGCCGTAATAAAGTAAATAGTTAAGCACCATCATAAGTGCAAAACTAACAAACAATAGGGCAGTAACAAACTATAAATGCCAAATCAAACGAAATTATACCGATTACACTTTCAATTTAGTCCAATTGCGGCCAAGCCTTATTGTACTAGTTTCAAGTTGTATCGGCATTAACCATTGTAAATTTATTAAACAGCTTTGTGCTATTTAATAAATACAATTAGTATTACTTTAGGGCAAATCAAAAATACCAGCAAAGCTCTGCTGGCATGTTTGTCGGGCTGTCCGCGGTACATGGTACCTTGCTTCCATCCCTTTTGCTATAAATTTGTTTTAAAGTTGTATTTTTTATTTACAATTGACTCAAAGTGTGTTCTACTAAAACCAGAGGCCTCTTTACAAACAAAACTTCTATTAACTATTGTAATACTTACTGTCCCAACTGTTTTCGCTAAAGTTTTTATGCGCTGTTGAGCCTAAAAAAATGATAAAAAAGAACAGTGCAATAAAGCAATGCACCGTTAACCAAATTCGCAATGTGAACTCATTTTCAGGCGCTACATTAAGCCAACTAAAGGGTAAACAAAAAGCAATGATTGCTGCCGGCAACCACAAAAAAATAAAGTAACTATAAATGCTTTTAATTGGGTATGATACTAAGGCCCTATACCAAGCCAAATCATTGCCCCATTGATGTATTAAATAATACCTATTATCAGCAAGTTGTGCAAATAATAAAGGATCTTTATTGCAATCTTCCAATTTAAAAACCTCAGCTGGAGCAACCACTTTAAAGTTTTTAATCTTAACCTCATACTTGTTTTCAAAAGCTTTTATTTTTGAAATAGCTTCGTAAGGGAATTCAGATTTAAAATAAGAAGAATCTAAAAAACGTAAATTGTATTTTAAACAAATGCTTTTTATTTGATTGATAGTAAACAAATTTTCTTTGTCTGTTTCATCAATAATTTCAACATCCATTACAGGATCAATGGCTTGATGTTGCAGGCGGTAAAGCACATCTTCATCTAACTTTACCGAGGCACTTAATATGGATGAAACTTGATCAAGTACGGTGTAAGATTTTTGTTTTTGCTCAAATAACTCATCTTTGATATTTACTTGCTTGAAATTCATAGCGCTAATTTGTTGTTTTTTAGACTTATTTTATTATTTAAGTAACAAGTTTGTTAATACAATGTTTTTGATATTTATAAAATTAGCAATTCGGTTTATTTTGCGATTACTATTCTTTGTACAAAACCTGCATCATTCACTTTTATGTTACAAAAATAAATACCTGGTAACATATCCTGAGTAGAAGTTTGTATGATGTGTTTCCCTTTTGGCAATTGTTGTACAATTGCTTGTTGAATAATTTTACCAGTTATATCTGAAATGGAGTAGGCCACTTCAGCCATTTCGCTCAATTCAAGTTTAATTATAAAACTCTCGGTAGCAGGGTTAGGATAAACTTCAAATGCATTTTGTTTAATATTTTCACTTATGTTTAAAGCGCTTGGTGTATTGGCAAAAGCAGCCTGATATATTTCCTTTGTGCTGGTGTTTTGAATCCAAGAAACTAGTGTAAATCCTGCACTGGTAGCCCAAATATTATAGCTGTTTTGTGTTACATTCCCGTATGTTACTTTATAAGTTCTATTGGTAGTATAGGTAGTATCTGTATGTATATTGTTTAATACAGTTCCAACATAGTTTGGCAACATTTTTCGCTGCACATAATGAAAAGTATTTTGAGTAGTACTGCCTCCAGTATAGGAATAAAAATCCTCTGTAAGTGCTAAGTGCAACCTAAGTGTGCCGCTCATGCTTGTGTAAGAGGTTGCATCGCAAGTTGCGATTACTGAATCTCCCGAAAGATAAAAGTAAGGTACAATTTCAAATGCTGATTGTCCTGATGCTGCATCGATCACTGACTGATCGAAAGTTGAAGTGGCAACACCATTTAAAAAAGACTTTGGAATACCCGAAACTAAATAGGAAGTTTTTCTACCATTGCCATCAGAATTATAACTCGGGTCGTTGCCCGGTGAAGGCCAGTTCATTTGATACTTTACTGCAGCCACTTGGCCACCATTTTCGTTTGCATTTATAGATGCTAAAAATGGATCAAAAGTACTGTTAAAGCTTGCACATGGGCTACAGGTGCTGCTTGTAAATTCTTCAATTAATGGCAGTTGCGGCACTGTTGTTCTTGCTACAAAAAAATGCTGATCTATTGAATTTAATGCTTTAGATATGTCACTGTTGAGCGGATCAGTAATCCAAATTTTTAACTGATACGCTTTAGGATTAATAGAAAAATCGTAAATCAATTGATAGTTTTGAGATTCTTTTTTTAGTATTTTTAAGGCTATAATTTCAGATGAAATCAATACATCATCAATGGCAAAGTTGATATTAAAAGTTTTATTAATATCCTTTTCAATAGCATCAAATTTTACAGTAATAGTTTCTACATTATTTTGCTTAATTACCTTTGAAAATGCAACAAGACTCATTTCAAATTCAGAGGTATTTTGAGAAAAAGTTTGCTGGTGAATCAGGCAAACAAATAAGGCAATAATTGAGTAAATATTTTTCATTTGAATCATGATTGGTTATTCAAATGTAATTTTTTATCTTATGGTTTCAAAATAATATAAATCGAATTTAAAAATAGTATAAATAATTTCTACAAGAAGTTTTTATCTTATCAAATTTACAACACCTCTGCGCTGAATATCTTTGAGCAATGGCTTGCCAAATTTATCTGATGCTTCAAGTTCCCAAACATAAGTGCCAAGCGGAGAAACTGTGCCTTTGTAAGTGCCATCCCACCCTAAATTGATATCTTGTGTTTGAAAAATCTTTTCGCCCCAACGGTTATAAATTATCAATTCAAAATCATTAATTTCCATCCCAAAAGCTTTAAAAACATCATTTACACCATCGTTATTTGGCGAAAAAGCAGATGGTATATAAACAGAACTGCATTCGGATGTCACAAGCAATGAGTCAGTAGCTTTGCAAGTTCCGTTATCTACTGTAAGATAGTAAATAGTTGTAAAAGCAGGTGCAGCAGTCACATCAAAGGTATTGGTGTTGCTAAGGCCCAAGGCTGGCTCCCAATAAGGTACTCCATCTCCAGTTCCATTTAACATGATCCCATTTACGCAATCACCTGTTACATCAGCGCCAGCTTCTACTAATGGTTTTGGTTGAAATACAATATCAACTTCATCTGAAGCTGTGCAGCCTCCATTATTTACAACAGTTACTCCGTATTTTCCACTTGTTGTTACACTAATTTGAATGCCACTTTCACCATTTGTCCAATTTATTTGATTGTATGTTTGGGTAGTGCTTAAATATACCACATCTCCTTCGCATGGGAGTGGATTGTCATTGTAAATACTCACAGATATGGCTGTGTTAAAAGATACCGCAACTGTATTTGAAGTTGCTGTGCATCCATTTATGTTAGTAATCATTACACTGTAATCTCCAGAGAGTCCTGCTGCAAAAGTATTTGATGTTGCACCTGCTATAACTGCACCAGCATTATACCATTGATAAGCCACCGCACCACTTGCTACTTGCAGTATGTATGGTATTGCATTGCAAATTAGTATTGGCCCCGCAGGCGAGACCTGAGCAGTAGGTAAAGGCAATAGGTTAATTATTGTGGGCGTTGAACTTGTATTGCAGCCATTAGCATTGCCTACCGAAACACTGTAACTCCCTGTTTGTGTTACCACTAATGTTGATGCATTTGCACCGGCAATTATAGTATTGTTTAAATACCATTGGTAACTTAAAAGTCCTGTTGTAGCTTCTAGTGTAAGCGATTGCCCTTGACAAAAGCTAAAAATACCGTTTGTGGATGTAATGTTTGGCGTTGTAGCTGTTAGCAGAGTTACTGTTGTTGGAGCTGAAGTAGCTGTACAACCATTGACACTGCTCACTAATAATGTGTAATTTCCTGCCGTGTTAACAGTAATTTGTTGATTGGTTTCTCCTGCTATTGCAGTCCCGTTGAGTTGCCATTGGTAGCTATCGGCAGTAGCTACACTTTCTAAAATAACACTCTGCCCTGTGCATATTGTTGTTGATGATAGCGCATTAATATTAGCTGTTGATGCAGGTGTTACAGTTACTTGAATAACATTTGATATGCCAGCGCAAGAGCCACTGCCTACCAATACTGAATAATTTCCAGTTTGTGAAACAACTAATGAAGGGTTAGTTTCTCCAGCAATAGCTGTACCATTGAGTTGCCATTGGTAGGTTCCAACAGTATTTGTACTTAAAGTTACTGAAGTCCCTGCGCAAAAATTTACGGGACCACTCGCTGTTATGTTTGGCGTAGCGCCAGCGCCCACCTGAATATATCCTGTTTGTGTATTTGTAAAAGTACCGCAAGAATTGGTGATTTGTAAGGTAACAGTATAATTCCCTGCGTTGTTGTAACATACTGAACTTGGATTTTGATTGTTTGAATTTCCTGTTGCAGCACCAGAAAAGGTCCAGAACCAAGCCGTTGGATTCCCTAGGCTATTATCAGTAAATCCTATACAGTCGCCTGGGCAAACCGAGGTGTTTGATGCGGTAAAAGATGGAACACCCTGCAGTCCATTTGTAGCACCCATACTAATGTTTGTGCCACATTTCACTTGCCAAGTAGTTGATGCATCGCAAGTTCTACCTACCGAGCAACCACTTGTTGGAACTGGAATTGATGTAAATCCTGTGTTAGTGGGTTTGTTTATATTTAATGGGGCACATGCGCCTAAAGTCATAGAGGTTATGTTTAATGGGAATTGACCTCCCCCCCAATAAATGGCATCTTGCTGTACCCCTAAGTCATTTACTATAATTATTTGTTCATTGGGGTTTGTTAATATACCCGTTTGCAAGGCTGGAGCAGCGCATCCGCAGGTGGCCATGTTTAAATCAACAGGGCCGCCAGAATTAACGCTTCCTAATACATAGTAGCCATTGGCTGGAATGATTGTGCCACTTGGGAAAGTAACTGTAAAATCACCATCTGTTAATACAAAACAACTTATATCTACTGAATTAGAACAAGAGTTATACAATTCAATCCATTCTGCTGCATTGGGGGCGCAGCTTCCATCACATGGGTCGTTTGGCCTAATCATTACTTCGTTTATAAGCACGCACTGTGCTATGCTTGTTAAATTATAAACTAAGAGGCTAACTAATAGCAGTAAAAATTTCATTTAGTAACTTAAGGGTACAAAGCTAGTGCTAAAAAAATCCCTATTGTAAAGTATATGTTAATTTTGATAAACATTTATTTACATTACTTTTCTTAAAACATTAGTTGTATATTTAACAAGTAATTGCGTGGTTTGTTTAGTTAACCTTTAAAAGGATTAAATTGCTTAGTGCGTATTCCCATAGCTACAGCACGTCCTATTTTATCTGCGCCAAAACGTTGCCTCATTTTATCCATAGCTTGGTATAAACGAATAATTTCTTCGCTATCTTCAAATAAATTAATTTGCTGCCCGCCGCCTACCAAATGGCTAAAGCGTATGCCAACCAAGCGTATGAGCATCCTGCGTTCGTAAAGCTTATCAAAAAGCTCTTTCACTTTAGGAATAAGTAAATGGTCGCTAGCGGTGTAGGAAATCCTACATTGTGTAGTGTGTGTGTCAAAATTAGAGTATCTTATTTTTACTGTAACACAGGCAGTAAGCTTGTTGGAGACACGCAGTTGGTAGGCCAGCTTTTCGGTCATTTTAATCAATAAGCTTTTAATCATGGCTACATCTATGGTGTCGTTTTCGAATGTTTCTTCGCTGCTCAAACTTTTTTTTTCGTTGTAAGGCACTACTGGCGAGTCGTCTTTTCCATTGGCTTTGTGCCAAATACTAATGCCATTTTCGCCAAAGGCTTTCGCCATAAGTTCAACAGGCATTTGCTGTAAAGTATATACTTTTTCTACGCCCATGGTACGCAGTAAATGATAGGTTTTTTCGCCAATCATGGGTATTTTTTTTATAGATAATGGCGCTAAAAAACTTTTTTCAAAACCTACATCTACTTTAAGTTGATTGTTTGGCTTGGCTTCATCGGTGGCTACTTTGCTTACCGTTTTATTAGGCGACATGCCAAAAGAAATAGGTAGTCCTGTTTCTTTAATGATGCGTTGCCTTAGTTCAATGGCCATTTGGTAACAGCCAAAAAAACGATCCATTCCTGTAAGGTCCATGTAAAATTCATCAATAGAAGATTTTTCGTAAAGCGGCACACTTTCTTTTACAATATCTGTTACCATATTGCTGTATTTGCTGTATTGCTCATAATCGCCGCGCACAATTAATGCTTCGGGGCAAAGGCGTTTTGCATTTTTCATAGGCATGGCTGAATGTATGCCATAAGCACGTGCTTCATAACTGCAAGCTGCCACCACACCTCGATCGCTGTTGCCACCTATTAACACTGGCTTTCCTTTTAAACGCGAATCCATTAAGCACGATACAGACACAAAAAAACAATCCATATCCATATGTACTATTGTTCTGTTGAAATTAGTTGTTGAAGGCATAGTATGACATTTATATAATCATTTTAAATGACCTAAATATAATCATTATTAAATTAAAGAACAAGTTTTAACTATTCATTTTTAGAAAGAATATAAGTTTAACAGCAAGGGCTTAGAGTAGCAGCTTTAATTTTACAACAGATGTATTATCTAGCTTAAAAAATCAATTTAATGAAAAAATGGTGCAGTTTATTTGAATGATGAATAGTTGAACATAAAATTGAATAGATGCTATTTGAAAAATAATTAATGTTGCAGGAAACCAAGCATTAGGAGCAACTTTTGGAAATGAACTCAAAAATCTCTAATGACTCTTTAACATAGGAATTTATTTTATGCGCTTAATGCATCATAAAAAAAGCTTTAAAATAGCAGTTCAATAATCAATGCAGCGTTATAAAAAGCCCTTTAAAAATAATTGTTTGAGCGCATTTTTTGACTTTTTCTTCAACTAAATTATCAATAGGAGTATTTAATTTTTGTTGATCCAATCAATTAAGCTCAAAAAGGGGTTTATAAAATTTATAAATCAAAATCTTAAACTATAAATTTCCTTTTGGGTTTATGTATTGATTTCGCTAAATTTGCGTGCTTTTTTAAAAAATACAAAAGAAATATCTTATGAAAATATTAGTTTGCATAAGCAAAGCGCCTGATACAACGGCCAAAATTGCTTTTAAAGATAATAACACAGCCTTTGATGAGAACAATGTGCAGTATATTGTAAATCCTTATGACGAGTGGTATGCCCTAGTGCGTGCATTGGAATTAAAGGAAACACTTGGAGGTACAGTTACAACTATAAGTGTAGGCGGTGCTGATATGGAGGCAATTATTAGAAAAGCTTTTGCTATTGGTGCTGATGATGGTGTTAGAATTGATGGAGAACCTACAGATACCTACTTTGTAGCAGCGCAAATTGCTGCTTATGCTAAACAAGGTGCTTTTGACATTATTTTAGCAGGCAAGGAAACCATTAATTACAATGGTTCTTCACTTGGAGGTATGTTGGCCGAATTGCTTGATATGCCTTATATTTCAATGGCTACTAAATTAGATGTGGCTGGCTCAACTGCTACAGTTGAATGTGATATTGATGGTGGAACTGAAGTAATTGAATGTGATTTTCCATTGGTATTAAGTGCTGCAAAAGGCATGGCCGAAGTAAGAATTCCAAATATGAGAGGAATTATGGCGGCTCGCACCAAAGTTTTAAATGTGATACCTGTGATAGCTGCAGACAAATTAACGGAAGTAAAATCATACACTTTGTCACAAGGTCGTACCACTTGTAAAATGATTGATGCTGAAAATGCTGCCAGCCTTATCGAGATGCTGCACAACGAAGCTAAAGTAATTTAATTTTTAAACCTGTAATATTCAGAAAAAATGTCCATATTAGTATATACCGAAGTTTCAAAAGGAAAAATTAAAAAAGCATCGTTAGAAGCAGTAAACTATGCTGCTCACATTGCATCAAAAACAGGCACATCGGCAACAGCAATTATTATAAATGCAGGTGAAACCTCATTAGATGATTTAGGAAAAGCTGGAGCTAGCAAAGTATTGCATATAAACAATAGCGCCATAAATACTAGCGATTCGCAGGTATTAACGCGTATATTAAACCATGTGGCTGACACAGAAGGTGCGCAAATGGTAATATTTTCGAACGATTTAACAGCAAAGGCTGTAGCTCCAAGATTAGCAGCGCGCATGAAAGCCGGTTTTGTGCCAGGTGCAGTAGATTATCCAAATATAGATGGTGGTTCATTTTCTGTAAATAAAAATGTATTCTCAGGAAAGGCAGTAGCCACCTACCAAGTTAATAGTGCAAAAAAAGTGATTAGTTTATTGCCTAATTCTTTTCAGGTAACAACTGATGGCGCAGCTGTTGCAGCAGCCAGTTTTGATGTACCAGCCGATTTATTGGTATCTAGAATAAAAGTAAAAGAAGTAAAACGCGAATCAAATGAATTATCATTGCCAGAAGCCGAATTGGTTGTTTCTGCTGGAAGAGGCATGAAAGGACCTGAAAATTGGGGTATGATAGAAGATTTAGCAAAGCAATTAGGTGCAGCTACAGCTTGTTCTCGCCCGGTTTCAGATATTGGCTGGAGACCACATCATGAGCATGTAGGTCAAACAGGCATTGCTATTCGTCCGAATTTATATATTGCTGTGGGTATTTCAGGTGCCATTCAGCATTTGGCTGGCGTAAATGGGAGCAAAACAATTGTAGTTATTAACAAAGACCCAGAAGCTCCTTTCTTTAAAGCAGCTGATTATGGTATTGTTGGTGATGCTTTTGAGGTTGTTCCAAAATTGATTGAAGCCGTTAAAAAATTTAAAGCATCTCAGAATTAATTAATTTTTTTTATTTAATTTTATCCAACCTAAAATGCTAATGTATTAAGGTTGGATTTTTTTTAGTTTAAGGTATTCTCCAAATTTGTGAAAAAAATAAAATTAGAAATTATAGCTTTATCATACAGCCAAACCCAGAGCGGTGCATACGCATTGGTGTTAGGGGAGGCAAATGGTAAAAGAAGACTTCCGGTGATAATTGGTGGATACGAAGCGCAAGCCATAGCTATTCAGATTGAAAATATGAAGCCCAGCAGGCCACTCACCCACGATTTAATGAAAACTTTTGCTGAGAGTTTTAATATTGTGATTACAGAGGTTATTATTTATAAAATTGTGGAAGGTATTTTTTATGCAAAGTTAGTAGCCAATAATGTGCAACAAACTACCGAGATAGATGCCCGCACTTCTGATGGTATTGCTATGGCACTGCGATTTGATTGCCCTATTTATACTTACGAGTCTATACTTTCTACCTATGGTGTGGTATTAGATGATGACAATAATAAATTAGAAAATATTGGAGATGCTTCCTTGGAAGTTGAAGAAAATAAAAACGATTTACTAGGCTTAAACGATTTTAGCCATATCAATACCGAAGACTTGCAAATGCTTTTACAAACTGCACTTGAAGAAGAGGATTACGAAAAAGCTTCGCGCATAAGAGATGAGTTAAACGAAAGGCAGTAAAAACAAACGCAAATGAAAAAAGGTCTAAGGTTAATAATACTAATTTGTTTATTGAGCCATAGTCTTTTTGCGCAGTATGGACAAATTAATTCAGTTGTTTTATTTCCAGCAAACCCTACCAATACAGATACAATTTATGCTGTTGCGGATATTAGTTTTGGATATGATAATTGTATTTTAAATAACAATTATAATATACTAAATGGAGGTAGTTTACATCTATACACCAATTATTGTTTAAGTAATGTACTTTCTAATTGTACAGCCATTGATACTTTTAATTTAGGTGTTTTTGGAGTGGGAAATTATATTGTAGATTTTTCACTTGCAGTTAAACCAAACAATTGCCAGATGCCAAGTGTTACAATCAATACTGTTTCAATTGATACACTTACAATAGGATTATTAACAAGCTTTAATGTAAGCGAAGCCAGCGGAAATTACTTCCTTTTTCCAAACCCAACCCACAATTCAGAAGTTAATGTAAAAGCTAATGATACCAGCTCATACAGCATATCTTGTTATAATAATATGGGCTTGCTGGCTTTTAAATTGAATAATTTAGCAGGCAATCAAAAAATTAATTTACCTGAAGTTAAAGGCATTTATTTTATTAAAATAACGGATAAAAAAAGCCTCAACAGCACTTTTAAATGTGTAAATTATTAAATTAAAATTTATTTTATCCATTAATAAAATTAAGAAAAATATCATCAATAAATTATTAAATCATTAAGATTGAATTTAATATTCAAATAAATTTAAAACCATGAAAAAAGAAATAAATTTACTAGTGTTATTATGTTTAATGAGTGGCAGTCTATTCGCACAGTTTGGACAAATTACAGCTATTCAGATGATTCCGACCAACCCAACCGATGCTGATCAAATAAAAGCTGTGGCTGAGGTAATGTTGGGCAGTTCGCCATGTAATTTAGACAATGCATCAAGTTCTGTAAATGGCAACACTATTCAATTAAATACTTATTACTGTGAAGGACTGTTGGCTACCATTTGCAGTAGAACAGATACAATTGTAATAGGTACATTAGCAGCCGGAAGTTACAATCTAGTAAATTTGATGGCAACTGGTTGTGGGCCGTATATTAGTGTGGATTCTTCATTAAATAATAATTTTTCGGTAAGTGTTTTTTCGGGTGTTACATCAAATGGAAATAAACAAGCATTTAATATTTATCCAAACCCAGTAAGTAACACAGTTAACATTGATTTAAATAAGATTTTTAATGCCTGTGAAGTTACTTTAATTAGTTCAAAAGGCAATATTGTTTTAAGTCAAAATGCAGGAGCAGAAAAAATAATTAAACTTAATGTAGCTCAAATTTCAAATGGCAATTATACCCTACAGCTAATAGATAATAAAGGGAATATTCTACAATCGGAAAAACTGATTATTCATCATAATTAGTAATCACGATAATCTTAGAAGCTTTTTTTCAAAAGGAATCAATACTGATGCGTTATCTTGTTTAATAATTACAATTACCTTTGTTTGCAAAACTTTAAATGATGAAAATTAAAATTATTCAAGTTCTTACTTTCTTTTTTTTAGTTAATATTTCGAGCGTAGTAAAAGCACAAACCTCACTTTTTGGCACTATTGTAAGCGATGGGTTAATTAGAGATTATAAAATATATGTACCTGCTTTGTACGATGGCTCTGTGCCCGTTTCTTTGGTTTTTAACTTTCATGGCTATGGTTCAAATTTTATTGAGCAAGAGCAATATGGCGATTTTAGAGCCATTGCAGATACAGCAAATTTCATTTTAGTTCATCCAAACGGAACCCCTGATAATTTTGGAACATTAGCTTGGAATACCTTTGGAAATTCTACCACAAACGATGTTGGATTTATTGCTAATTTAATTGATAGTTTAAAGCAAGTTTATAACATTGATACCACTGCCATTTATAGCACAGGCATGAGCAATGGGGGCTTTATGAGTTATGAATTGGCTTGCCAGTTAAGTGAAAGAATTGCTGCTGTTGCTTCGGTTACTGGGTCAATAGCAACAAGCTATTTGGCTGCTTGTAATTCCCAACATCCTATGCCAGTAATGCAAATTCATGGTACTATAGATGGAACAGTTCCTTATGCTGGTAATATTTTATTTCAACCTATAGAAAGTGTAATTAATTATTGGGTACAAATTAACAATTGCGATACCAATGCCATTTTTAATGCCATTCCAGATGTGGTAACAACAGATAATTGCACAGCCGAACATTATGTGTATCCTAATGGTGACAATGGTGTTGAGGTAGAGTTTTATAAAATTATTGGTGGTGGTCATTCTTGGCCAGGAGCTCCAGTTAATTTAAACACAACCAATATGGATTTTCAAGCCAATCAAGAAATATGGCGCTTTTTTAGAAAGTACAGGTTGAGTGGAAATATTTTTACTTCAATTCAAAAAAGTGCGCTCAATACCTCTAATTTCAAGCTTTTTCCTAATCCCTCACAACAGCAATTTGTGATTGAGTTTGCTTCCATTGAGTCAAGAATTATTTCAATTACAAATGCACTTGGTCAATTGGTGAAAAGAGAAAACTGCACACATCAAAGAATAGAATTAGATATAAATGAAAAAGGTTTATATTTTATCACAGTGCAAGACAAAAAAGGCAGCACAGCTCAAAAGCTAATGATTTATTAAATTTTATTTTACATCTAAAACCAATTACCTCTTTAACATCATCACTCTTTCGCCCTCGCTCGCATCCCGCGAGTGAGCCTACCATGCGGGCTCTGACCGCTTTATAAAAATCAATTCAAAGTTCACAGATTTTTAAAGGACTATCTGCACAGGCACTACTATAAATATATGTTGCAGCATCATTTACAATTCCTGCCCTTAAGGGATTTTCATGGGTGTAATTCACTTTTTGTAGGATTACATAATTGCTAAAAAGCTCCGTTGGATGATTGGTGTATTGCCATAGGTGATATTCGTTATATTTTGGCTATTTTTATTTGCAAAATAATTAAACTGATATAACAACCAATCTATTCTACTTTCTTGAGGGTTATTGTTTATTTCTTTGATGAATTTTTTAGAACTTACACTTTTAAATCTTCCTAAAAGTTCAGTTAAATTTTGTTCGTTATTCCTTCTTGTAATCATATGTAAATGATTTGACATTACCACGTAGGCAAAAATTTCTAATCCTTCTTATTCCTAGCAATGCTTTAGATTTTCAACTATAATTTGTTTGTAGCAATCGCGATCAAATAAATTGATCCACCCCACAATAATTAGCGTTACAAAATACAAGCCATCGGGATACGTTTTTCTGTTTTCGGACATGGGGTAAAGGTAAAATATGAGTTAAACAAATACAATTTTTATAGAGGCCAGAGGCCTAAAGGTAAGATCACTCGCAGGATGCGAGCGATGGCGGTGCTTTCTAGTGGTTAATTCGAGATAAATGATTAGGTTATTAAACCTTTTTAGCATTTTATAAACCTATTTTTTGTATCTTCGCAGGCTATGTTTAAAAAGGCCATTTACTTTTTTATTGTTATTACTTTGAGCACCTTGCTTTTTTCCTGTAAAGGAAGTTATCAGCGACTGCTTAAAAGTTCTGATTATGAGCTAAAGTACAATAAGGCAATAGCGTATTATGAGAAGAAGGATTATGCGCGCGCATTGCCGCTTTTAGAAGAGTTGGTTACTGTAATGAGAGGAACTGCCAGAGCAGAAAAAATACATTACTATTTTGCACAAACAAATTATGCTGTAGAAGATTATTTATTGGCCAGTTATCATTTTAAAGATTTCGCTAGAACTTATCCTCAAAGCCAATGGGTTGAAGAAGCTACTTATTTAAGTGCTTATTGTTTTTACTTAACTTCACCTCCTTACAGTTTAGATCAATCAAATACAATAAGTGCAATTCAGGAAATGCAAATATTTATAAATCTTTATCCGCAGAGTGCACACTTGCAAGACTGCAATAAAATTATTGATAAATTGCGTTTAAAGTTAGAGAACAAAGCTTTTGATATTAGCAAATTATATTACAATACTACCAATTACCAGGCTGCAATTGTGGCTTTTCAAAATTTTCTAAAAGATTTTCCTGATAGCAAATACCGTGAAGAAGCTAACTATTTACAAATTAAATCGACACATTTATTGGCTATCAATAGTATTGAAGCTAAAATGCCTGCGCGATTAAAAACAACGCAAGAACTTTGTCAAAAATATTTAGATACATTTCCTAAAGGGAAGTATTTTAGCGCAACGGAGAGTATTTTAGAATCCTCAAAGCGCCTGTCTAAAAATAGTAAAAATCAATCATCAATAAATTAAAACATGAACTACAAAAAAGTGAATGCAGAGACTACAACTATCACCCGCGATTTGCGTGATATTGATGCCAAAACAGGTAATTTGTATGAGTCTTTAACCATTATTGCAAAGCGTTCTAACCAAATTGCAGCAGAAATGAAAGAAGAGTTATCAAGTAAATTAAGCGAGTTTGCTTCTACTTCTGATAATTTAGAAGAGATTTTCGAAAATCGTGAGCAAATTGAAATTTCTAAACATTACGAAAAATTGCCTAAGCCTGTATTAATTGCGATACAGGAGTTTATGGAAGATAAAATTTACCACCGTAAACCAGAGGCAGAGTAATTTTATTTTAATGAATTTTAATATCCGAAGTGTCAAATAGATGTCTTCGGATATTGTTGTTTAATAGCATCCAATGAAAGGCAAACGCATCTTATTAGGTATTAGTGGTGGCATTGCAGCCTATAAATGTTGTGCATTAGTGCGATTAATGGTAAAAGCAGGGGCACATGTGCAAGTAATCTTAACTCCTGATGCTGCAGCGTTTGTAAGTCCTTTAACCCTTTCCGTTCTAACAAAAAATCCTGTTTTATCTACCTTTAGTAACAAAGATGGTGTTTGGAATAATCATGTAGATATAGCCCTGCAAACAGATTTGTTCATTATTGCGCCAGCTACAGCCAATACCATAGGTAAAATGGCCAATGGGCTTTGCGATAATTTGTTACTGGCTACTTATTTAAGTGCCAAATGTCCGGTAATATTTGCTCCTGCTATGGATTTAGACATGCATGAGCATCCTTCGGTAAAACAAAATATTAAACAATTAATAAGCTTTGGAAATCATCTTATACCTGCAGAAAATGGTGAATTAGCCAGCGGTTTAACGGGTACTGGCCGCATGGCTGAGCCCGAAACCATTATGCAACACATTGCCAATTATTTTGATGGGGATAAAAAATTAAAAGGAAAGCAAGTGCTGGTAACTGCTGGTCCAACCTACGAAGCAATAGACCCAGTGCGCTATATAGGAAACCACTCCACAGGAAAAATGGGCTTAGCAATTGCTCATTCTTTTGCAGCACAAGGTGCCGAGGTAGTTTTAATTTGCGGGCCTGGCGTATCACAATTGAGTAGCTCAACGCATATCAATAGAATAGATGTAACATCAGCATTAGAAATGCATAAGGCATGTATACAGCATTTTAAAAGAGCAGATATTACTATCATGTCTGCAGCAGTGGCCGATTACAGACCTGCACAATCAGCCACACAAAAAATAAAAAAGAACGGCGATATTTTAAATTTAGAATTGGTAAAAAATTCAGATATTTTACAAGATTTAGGAACGAAAAAGACTTCTAAACAACTGCTCATTGGATTTGCTTTAGAAACTCAAAATGAATTAGCACATGCCAAAGACAAGCTTAAACGCAAAAATCTTGATATGATAGTGCTCAATTCTTTAAATGATAAAGGTGCAGGTTTTGGGACTGATACGAATAAGGTAACATTCATTTTTAAAAGTAAAAAAAGCAAAGCATTGCCATTAATGACTAAGCAAGAAGTAGCTCATGAATTAGTGCTAGAAGCAATTAAATTTTTAGCCTAAATCATTTAGTTTTAATTTGCTGATTAATATCATTTTTTAGCTCAATTGCCCAATGTATTTTTGTTGCACATTGGAAACACGCACAAACAAACTTGTTCAAAAATATAATGTGGCAGGCCCACGTTACACCAGTTATCCTACGGTGCCCTATTGGCAAGAAAACTTGGATATAAAACATTGGCGCAAGGCAGTTAAAAAAACTTTTGCTTTAACAAATAACCAAGAAGGAATTAGCCTCTACATTCATTTGCCTTTTTGCGAAAGTTTATGCACTTACTGTGGATGTAATAAACACATTACTAAAAACCATGCAGTGGAGCGGCCTCACTTGAATTTTATATTAAAAGAATGGCAAATGTATTTAACGCTTTTGCCGCAAAAACCAATCATTAAAGAGTTGCATTTAGGTGGTGGAACACCCACTTTTTTTAGCGCCGAAAATTTACGATATTTTATTGAAAATATACTTTCAAATGCCACAATAGCAACCCATGCTGAATTGAGTTTTGAAGCACATCCTGCAAATACTACAAGCAAGCATTTAGAAGTTTTATATGAACTAGGTTTTTCAAGAATTAGTTTAGGTGTTCAAGATTTTAACCCAATAGTGCAAAAGGCGATACATCGCTTTCAAAGCTTTGAACAAACGCAAGATATAACCATTAAAGCCAGGCAAGTTGGTTTTGACGCTGTTAACTACGATTTAATTTATGGCTTGCCCTTTCAAACAGTGGAGAGCATGGTTGACACCATTAATAAAACCATACAATTAAAACCCGAAAGAATTGCTTTTTATAGTTATGCACACATTCCTTGGTTAAAGCCCAGCCAGCGTGGTTATGATGAAAATGATTTGCCAAAAGCGGAAGTAAAAAGAAGCTTATATGAAACAGGAAAAGCGTTGCTTTTAAATGCTGGCTACATTGAAATTGGTATGGATCATTTTGCATTAACATCCGATGCACTTTATATAGCCATGCAGGAGAAAAAATTGCATCGCAACTTTATGGGATATACTGCAGCACATACCAAATTAATGATAGGCTTAGGCGTTTCTTCCATTTCCGATTCATGGAATGCCTTTGCACAAAATGTAAAAACAGTAAAAGCGTATGAAGCATTAATAGGTGAAAATGAGTGGCCATTTTTAAAAGGGCATAAACTCAATAAGGAAGATTTAATCCTTAGAAAACACATCTTAAATTTAATGTGTAACTTCAGTACTGAATGGTCTAAAAAAGAAGACTATTGTGAACACATTCCAATTGCATTAGATAAATTAAAAGAAGCAGAAGTTGATGGTTTATTAAGATTTACTAAACATGGCTTAGAGCTAACAAACATGGGTATTCCTTTTGTACGTAATATCTGCATGGCATTTGATGCGCGCCTCATGCGTAAAGCCCCTCAAACTAAATTGTTTAGTAGCACTGTTTAGGGCTTCTCACAGAGAACACAGATTTACACAGATAGTTTTAATTAATGATGCGGAAGATACTTTCTTTATCAACTAATTTATCGGAGTTAAAATTTACAAGTAAGCCTAGTTTTTTATTTGAAAGTTTGAGGTAAGTGAGTAATTGCTTTTTGTGCACATTGTGCATGAGTTCTACAGATTTTATCTCAACAATTACCTGTTCTTCCACAATTAAATCTAATCTGAAACCAATATCTAATTTTACTTCTTTATAAACAACAGGCACTGGTACTTGATTTCTTACCTTTAAACCTAAGGTATTAAGCTCATAAGTTAAAGCAGCTTCATACACACTTTCAAGCAAACCTGGTCCTAATTCATTAAAAACAGCAAAAATTGCACCTCTGGTTTTATAAGTTATTTCATTAATGTCCATAGTTTATGTTTTAAAAGTAATTGATATCAATTTTAAGAATTTTCTGTGTCAATCAGTATTATCTGTAAGAAATTATATTCTGTGTTAATCAGTGCTATCTGTGAGAAATTTAATTAAGCCTCAACTATCCTTTTAATTTCATCAACAGGCACATTAAATAAAATATCCAACACCGATAAATTAGGCATAAATTCTTCATCTAATTGACGATAAACAGGTGCTTCAAAGTTTTGGTAGATAATGTTTAATTGATGCTTGATGTACAAACTTTCATCATTGTATTTTTTGGCGCCTTGTCCTGATAGATATGTGGTAGCTCCTATTTGCAGGCACAAATCAATATTGCGCTCGTTTTTTTGTAATTGATTATTCACTAGTGAAGATGCTAAATGAATCTTTGTTTTTATCTCCAATAAATTACAAACTTCTGCTATGAATTCAGTACTTAGTTTGCTCAGATTTTCATGCTTTTTTATTAAAACAGCTTCAATTAACGCATAACGTTCATCAAAAAATGGCGCTTTAATATAGGCATCTTTAATTTTATTCAAATGTTCTTTTTGCCATGCTTTACTGTAGTCAGGAATAGCTTCAATGTAGCTTGAGTTTACCCCATTTGTTTTTCTCAATGGCACCGTTAAAAGTACCTTCTTGCCATCTTTCCCTTTAATATAATTTCTGTTGGGCAGGCCTTTTCCAGGAAGTTGAGCATGATCCAGTATAATAAATGCATCAGCCTTTTTCATCTTATGAAAATAGCCTAGCCAAGGCAAATAATTAGGTTGATGTATAGCAACAATCAATGTAATTTATGTTGGTTTAAAAAATGAGATTTATATAGGTTCATTTCTATAACTATGGTGCCATTTTCATTTGAAAACGCCTTGCCTGTTTTTACAAAACCCAAGTTGCTAAAAAACTGAATAGCTCTAATATTGGCTTCAAAAACGGTCAAATAAAGCTCTTCTAATTTTATAATTTGAAAAGCATAATTCAATAACATTTCACTTGCTGTTTTTGCGATGCCTGTTCCCCAATAATTTTTTTCGCCAATAGTAATGCCAAATTCAGCTTTGTGCGATGTCAATTCTATTTTCATTAAACTCACCATTCCCACTGGTTTTTTGTTGAGTTGATGAATGATAATATATTTCTTTTTAGTACTGTCTTTAAGTGTTTTCTCGAGCCAATCGTTTTGCTGCTCTTGACTTAGCGGAGGACGCTTCGAAAAATAAAAATTAATTTCTTTATCGTAGTTCCATTTGGTTACGATGTCGAGATGTTTTTTTTCTAATGGAACTAATTCGACCAAATTTTTTCTATTAAACTACTTTACACTTCGCAATAATTCAAACGACTCGGCATATTTAACTGCAATTTGTGCTCCTCTTACCCTAGCCAAACCCTTTATAAAGTCGGCATCGCAATAGGTTCTAAAATTTTGAGTTTCATAAAAGGCCAAAGCCTCACATTTTTTTTGAATATGTCTTTCTTCTAATTTATAAAACGCCGTGGTGCTAAAGTTAATGGTATCCCAAGGTAAATCATATCCAAAGCAAGTAAAGTGCTTAAAAGCGCGCATTCCTTCTTCATAAATGGTTTGATGGTCTTGGTGTAATGATCTGCTTGAGGGCATAAAAATCGTAGTTGGATTAATGACTCCTCTGATCTTAACCAAATCTTCAAGTATTTCCTGCCTAAAACTTTGAAATTTTCTAACAGGATAATTTTTTAGAATGAGGTTTTTAGCAGGAATACCTAAGTGTGCCGTAGCTTTCTTAACCTCAGTTTCAAGTGCATTTTTTGGAAACCCCTCAGGAACAGATTCTTCGCAAATAGAAAAAGCCAAATAAAAAACTTCATTTCCTTCCTCTAAGAGCCTCGAAATGGTACCTCCGCATCCTAACTCCCCATCATCGGTATGAGGTGCCAATATTAAAACATTACCTTCTAGAAGCATTTTTATGCATTTAAGCCTCAAATTTAAGTTAAAATATCTTGCCTTCAAAACTTGAAATAACACAATTTGAACTTTAAACCTTTGCTTATTTAACAATTAAGCTATTTTTGCAAGAAATACATCTTGAAAAAAAAATATCTCATACTTGTTAGCGCATCGTTTCCTTACGGACTTCGTGAACCCTTTCTGGAAACAGAATTGAAGTATCATGCTATACATTTTGATAGAATATATTTATTGGTTCCTAAACTCTCAAAAAATCAAAGCCATCGTTTTAATTTTCAATTACCTAAAAATGTAATTGTAGCGCAGTTTGAATATACTATTGGATTTTGGGAACGATTGAAAGGCCTAAACAATATTTTTAACTATGTTTTTTGGAAAGAAATAAGCATTATTAAAAATGACTACCAATTAAAACTGAACAGAAATATTATTAAAACACTGTTTAGTACGCTTATTAGAGCCGATCATTTTGCCCTGCAATTAAAGAATTTTTTAAAATCGAATCGCATTCCTTTTCATCGTACTACTTGTTATACCTATTGGTGTAACGAATATACTTTGGGTATGGGCATACTTAGAAAAAGATATAAGATGGCAGGTGCGTTTACACGACTGCACAATTGGGATTTATATTTTGAAAGAGCCCCAGACCATTATTTACCTTTAAGAAGCCGCATGTTTCAGCGCTTAGATGGGGTATTTCCGGTATCGGAGCAAACGAAACAATATATTTTGAAAAAAGTGCCCAATGTTGATGAAAGCAAGTTAATTGTAAGTTATTTGGGAGTAGAAAAAGAAAAGGAAATGAACTTAGAAAAAAAAGGAAAAACTTTGAAAATACTAAGTTTAGCCTTTTTAGGTAAAATTAAACGTATTGACTTGGTGGTAGCAGCGCTTGAGCAACTAGAGGGATTTAATATTGAATGGCATCATATTGGACAAGGAAACGACCATTTAGATTTAAAGCAATATGCCTTCAACAGATTATTCAATAAAGTAAACATTAAGTATGTGTTGTCTGGCGATATTACAAAGAAGCAAGTGTATGAATATTTGAACAAACAACATTTTGATGCGCTTATCAATACAAGCAGCTATGAAGGTGTTCCTGTGAGTATGATGGAAGCCATGTCATTTTCAATTCCTGTGATTGGCACAAATGTAGGCGGTGTTTCTGAAATTATTGAAGATGGAAAAAATGGTTATTTGCTGTCTGCAAATCCTGAGGTATCAGAAATTATTAATAGGCTCACCCAGCTTTATAATTTAGATGAAAACGAATACTTAACTTTACGCAAAAATGCCTACCTAACTTGGCAAAACAAATTTAATGCAGAAGCCAATTATTCAGAGCTTATTTATGATATGGTGCAATTCAGTAAAAATTACTAAACAGTGCTAGAAACAATCAATAATTTAGATTTGTTACCTGGCAAGAAAGTTTATTTTGCTAGTGATTTTCATTTAGGAGTGCCAAATAAAGCACAAAGTTTGTTGCGCGAAAAAAAGTTAGTGCAATGGCTTTCTGATATTGAAAAAGATGCGCAACATATTTTTTTAGTTGGTGATGTTTTTGATTTTTGGTTTGAGTATAAAACGGTTGTTCCGCGCGGTTATACAAGACTATTAGGTAAACTTGCTTCTTTAGCCGATGCGGGCATTCAAATTCATTATTTTACAGGCAATCATGATATGTGGACTTTTGGCTATTTAGAAGAAGAGTTAGGTCTAAAAGTATATCGTAATCCTATTGAAGTGTGTATCAATAATCAACAATTTTATATTGGTCATGGCGATGGTTTAGGCCCTGGTGATCATGGGTATAAGTTTATTAAAAAGGTTTTTGCTTCACCCATTTCTCAGTGGTTGTTTGCACGTTTGCATCCCAATTTTGGCATAGGATTAGCTAATTTTTGGTCGGGCAAAAGCCGAGCTGCCAATGGGCCAATTGATGAAATATTTTTAGGTGAAGAGAAAGAATGGCTGATTATTTATTGTAAAGAAGTGTTAGAGAAAAAGCATTATGATTATTTTATTTTTGGTCACCGCCATTTGCTTTTAGATGTTACTTTGCCAAGTAATTCTCGCTACATTAATTTAGGCGATTGGTTTAAAAATGCCCACTTTGGAGTTTTTAATGGTGTAACATTGCAGCTAGAAAAATATGAAAAGTAAAAAATTAAATTGGCGCAGCTGTTTTGTATAATATTTAAGTTCTTTTAAAACATAAATGACTGGTTTTATTTTTTGAAATGATGTCACACAGATGACGTTTTATTGAAAGTCAAAATTGCACCCGTAGTTCAACTGGATAGAATGCCAGATTCCGATTCTGGTGGTTGGGGGTTCGATTCCCTTCGGGTGCACTAAAAATTTTAATACATGCAAAGCCTCACACAATTGGCAAACGAATTATTAAAAGAAGTTTATTATCAAACTGCGCGCAGTGGTGGTAAAGGCGGACAAAATGTAAATAAAGTAGAAACTAAAGTGGAGCTTTATTTCAGTATAAATAATTCTGTTTTATTAACAGATGAACAAAAGTTTAAATTAAAACAACTTCATGTACACAAAATAAGTACTGAAGGGGAATTAAAATTGATGTCGCAAGTGGCAAGAAATCAATTAGAAAATAAGCATAAAGTGCAAACTAAATTTATGCATTTAATTGTTGAAGCATTTACGCCTAAAAAAATAAGAACAGCTACTAAAGTGCCAAAAAAATCAAAGGTTCAGCGTTTAATTTCTAAGAAGATACATGCGCAAAAAATTGCCAATAGAAAAGTAAAGTTTGGCGAAGATTAATTTATACCAATGTGATTTATAAATTAGGCCAATAATTTAAAATCTTACATTGGTAAATGCCGATCGGAAAAAAGTTTGGGACAAATGCCGTGAAACAAGTTTGGGCCATTACTAATTTCACATCGGTATTACAACAAAAATAGTCTGTGAGCAATGATATTATTGTAATTTTTTTTTGATAAACTATTCCTAATGCAAGCTGGGTTTAAAGATCAATCGATAGTTAGAATGGTTAAACTGGCAAATTAATTAGGTACTTAAACCATAAACAATTTTCATATGTTGTTTTTGAAATTTGTTAATGGTTGAAATTATTCTTATAAAAGTATAAAAGTATTTAAATACTTTTAATATATTTGCCATATGATTTTTACAAAAACTTGTCAAGCCGCATTAAAGTCAATAGCATTTTTAGCATCTGAAAATAATATTGAAGCAAAATATTCAGCGAAAGAGCTATCAATAGTAGTAGTAGAAAATGACCACACACTTGGTAAAGTATTGCAATTGTTAGTTAAGCATGGAATAATTAGCAGTTTGAAAGGTCCTAATGGTGGCTTTTACATTGAAGGTAAGCAACTACAAATTCCAGTAATAAAAATTGTGGAGGCTATTGATGGCAAATTCGTATTCAATCAATGTGCCATGGGTTTTAGTAAATGCTCAGAAAAAAAGCCATGTGCCTTTCATAAAGAGTTTAAAAAATCGAGGGAAATAATTGAAAAATTACTTTTAAAAAAAAATGTTTTAGATTTAGGAAAGGCAGATAATTTATTTAAACAGATATTAAAATAACATATCATGCCAATAGAAATTAATGTATTAGTAGCTTGGGGAGCAATAAATAAAAAATATAAAAAGGGTGAATATATTTTTTTTGAAGGTGATGTTCCTAACAATTATTTTCAAGTTATAAAAGGTACAATTAAAATGTTTAATACAAATGTAGATGGCAAAGAGTTTACACAGGCTGAGTTTAAGGAAGGTTGTAGCTTTGGAGAATCGCCTTTATTTATAGCAGAAACATATCCATGCGCCGCTGTTGCTACTGAAGACTCGGTAGTTATGAAAATTAATAAAGAAAAGTATTTCGAAATATTAAATGATTATCCTGCCTTGCAACTTGATTTAATTAATGTATTTGCACGCAGGCTGTACAATAAAGCATGCACTGCCAGAGAAGTAATAAATAACAATCCCGAGACGCGAATTTTATGTTTTCTAAATACGTTTAAGAAAAAGTTGGATGCCACTAGTAAGCCAATGGAGATTCCATTTACAAGGCAAGAAATAGCAAATTTTACGGGACTTAGAGTGGAGACAGTAATTAGAACATTGGCCAAAATGAAAGTTAAAAATATAGTGAATATAATTGAAAGAAAATTAATCTATTAAGATGAATTTTAATTTCAAATTTTGGATTCGTTTAACTTTAATTAATTTGCTTATAGTTGCTTTTTTGGGTGTTGTGATGCGCTATAAAATTGGCTTTGCGTTTCCTTATCTTAATCAAAAGAATTTACAGCATGCGCATTCACATTTTGCTTTTGGTGGCTGGATATCGATGATGATTATGGTGCTGATGCTATATAGTGTTAAAGAAAAATTATCAAAAGCGCAATTATGGCATATGAAACCAATATTATATGCAAATTTAATAACTGCTTATGGCATGCTTGTATCCTTTGCAATGCATGGATATGGTTTCTTTTCGATTGCTTTTTCGTCGCTTTCAATCATCATTTCATTTTGGTTTAGTTATCAATTTTATATTACGGCAAGATCATCTTTTAATTTACCAGGAATTAAGTGGATGAATTTGGCCTTGTTTTTTAATCTATTATCTTCCATTGGCACCTTGTGTTTAAGTTATATGATGGCAACAAGACAATTAGAGCAACATGCTTATTTAGCTTCAGTATATTGGTATTTGCACTTTCAGTACAATGGTTGGTTTTTCTTTGCCTGTGCAGGCTTATTTGTAAATTTTTTATACTCAAAAAATATTGAATTAATAAAGGAGCCTTTCACCTTTAAATTGTTTGCCTTGTCGTGTATTCCTGCCTATGGCTTATCAGTACTTTGGTTGAACCTACCATTATGGATTTATATTTTTGTTGTTATTGCTGCTTTAGGTCAATTATTGGGCCTATTTATTTTTTTTAAATCAATTGCAGCATCAAGGTGCTGGGAAAAATTTAATTTACATTTAATATCTAAAATCTTATTGATTTTTGTAGGTACAGCACTTGCATGCAAAGTATCGCTACAAGCAGGTTCTACTATTCCAGCAATAAGTAAATTTGCTTTCGGATTTAGACCAATTGTAATTGCATACTTGCATTTGGTATTATTAGCATTTACAACTGTTTTTTTAATTGTTTATGCGTACATGAATAAATTAATAGTTGAAACAAAAATGGCGCAATTGGGCCTTATTATTTTTGTAATAGGAATTTTTTTGAATGAAATCATTTTAGGCGTTCAGGGAATTTTCTCGATAAGTTATACCATGGTTCCTTTTGCCAATGAAATATTATTTTTACTCGCATTGATAATGCTTTCAGGCCTTATTTTATTGAATATTTCAATGATAAAACAAAGGAAAGTAAATCAATTTTAAGTATTATGATTTTAATCATAAATCATTTGTATTTAATGATTGACCTTTGTTGATATAAAATATAAAATTATGAAAAATAAAGCATTCTTATTTACTTTAGTATTGGGCATTGCCCTTTCATCTTGCAGTAATAACCCACAAAATGCAGAAAGTGCTGAGGTAGCAAACACAGAAGTTGGTCCGGGACAAAGTGGCGTTGTTGATGAAACATCAAGCCCAAATATTGTGCAAGTTGCGGTTGGAAGCAAAGATCACACTACTTTAGTTACAGCAGTTAAAGCAGCAGAGTTGGTTGATGCACTTAGCAATGCAGGACCATTCACTGTTTTTGCACCAACAAACGCAGCTTTTGAGAAACTACCTCCCGGAACCGTTGAAGGTTTATTAGCGCCCGAAAAGAAAGAGGATTTAGCAAATATTTTAGGTTATCACACCTATGTGGGTAGTTTAAAAACAGCGTATATGAATGATGGGCAACTATATGATATGGTTTATGGTGGAAAGGTAAAAATTACCAAAAAAGAAGGTAAAACTTTTGTGAACGGTTCAGAAATACTTGCGTCGATTCCAACTTCAAACGGCATTATTCATGTTATAGGAGATGTACTTTTGCCTAAGTAATTAAAACTAAGTATAATGTTAAAAAAGGCAACTCAAACGAGTTGCCTTTTTTTTATATCAACTTTTCAAATAAGGCCGTAAAATGCCTTAAAAATTTTGATTCATAGGTAATTTTATAACCATGTTTTTGATTTCTTATTTCTAGAATTTCGTCAAACACCTCCAATACATAATCAATATGGCTTTGTGTATAAACCCTTCTGGGAATTGCGAGACGCACTAATTCATTTTGCGCGGGAATTAATTTTTCATTTTTATCATACTTACCAAACATTACACTACCTACCTCTACACATCTTACGCCTCCTTTAACATATAAATCACATACTAAAGCTTGGCCAGGGTATTCATTTACTGGAATATTAGGGTATAATTTTTTAGCATCAATATATACTGCATGACCCCCAATAGGCCAAACAACAGGCACTCCTTTTTCTTTTAATTTTTCTCCTAAATAAGTTGTGCTTTTGATTCTGTAATGTAAATAATCTTCATCAAAAACTTCTTCAAGTCCAACTGCTAGTGCAGCCATATCTCTACCAGCCATACCTCCGTACGTAGTAAAACCCTCTGAGATGATTAATAAATTTTTACAATTAACACTTAGTGCTTCATCCCTTAAAGTAAGCAGTCCGCCAATGTTTACCAATCCATCTTTTTTAGCACTCATGATAAATGCATCACCAAGAGAAAGCATTTCTTGTGCTATTTCATAATAACTTTTGTTTATGTATTCAATTTCTCTGTGTTTGATGAAGTAACTATTTTCAGCTATTCGGCAGCCATCAATTATTAAAAGCAAATTGTATTTATTGCAAATGGCTCTTAATGCTTTTACATTAGCCATGCTTACAGGTTGCCCGCCAGAGGAGTTATTGGTAACAGTAATAATAATGGCTGCGATGTTTTCTTGGCCATGTTTTTGAATCAATTGTTCTGTTTTATCGAGATCAATATTTCCCTTAAAGGGCAAATATACTTCTAACTCTTTTGCCTCATTAGGCATTACATCAATTGCTGTAGCACCTGTAAATTCTATATTAGCGCGCGTTGTATCAAAATGTGTATTGCTAATAAAAACTTTTCCTTTACCACCTAAAATACCATAAAGTATTCTTTCTGCTGCTCTGCCTTGGTGTGTTGGCAATATATAGGGCATGCCGGTTAATTTTTTTACTACTTTTTCTAAAGCTTGCCAACTTCTGGCACCAGCATAACTTTCATCACCTGTCATTATAGCTGCCCATTGATTATCGCTCATAGCGCCTGTGCCACTATCGGTTAGTAAATCAATAAACACATCATTAGATGATAATAGAAAAGGGTTGTAGCCTGCTTTTTTTAAAGCTGCTTCTCTAAAAGACTCGGTTGTAATTTTGAGTGGTTCAACCATTTTAATTTTAAATGGTTCGCAAAGTGTTTTTTGTTTTGTATCTAACATAAGTGCTTAATAAACTATTTTAATTTGCATTACAGTGGCTATGCTTGTTGCTCTTTGTTTTGTTTGTTCCGCTTTTTCACCTTCAAATAGCTCATCAACAGTGGTATTAAATAGCCTTAGCCAATGGTTAAAATGTGCTTTGCTCATTGCACTTTTTTTGTGAATATTTTGATGTTGTTGCATGGGATTTCCCTCATAAGTACCTGTATTAAAAATTACATTTTCCCAAAAGTCATACATTTTTGCAAGGTGTTTTTCCCAGTTAATTGCTACTACATCATTAAAAAAGTAACCGATAGTTTCATCTACTTTAACTTTCTCATAAAAAGTATTGATGAGCGTTTCAATGTCTTGTCTATTTTTGATATCTGTTTTCATGGTCCTTAGTTTATCCTTGTGTTAATAGGCACAATGCATCTTCTGTGCAAGCCACCTCATGTATAATTCCAACAGGGATAGCTGTTTCATCAAATTGAGAAAGCTTTTTAATGAGATTGCCTTGGATATAAATTACTTGGCCACTTAATACCGTAAGTTTGGCTGCTAAATTTGTTTTATGCGCTTTTAATTGCATGCCTTTTTTGAAACCAATAGCCAATACTTTAAAATGATCTCCTTTGTGTATAGCTTTAGCAACAGGGTTTTGAGCTGTTTGTAATTTTTGTAATATTTCATTTATAATCATAAGTCTTTATTTTTAAATTTTTTAAGTGAGATAAAAAATGGAATAATTATCCACAACAGGAGCAGCAAAAAGGAAAGTAGTAATCCAAATTGAGTGCCAAAAAAATCTTTAAAAATAGCACCTGTATAGCCCAGCATGGCTGAAACATCTAATTGAAGTAGCATTAATATTCTAGCTAAATCAATTGGACTTAATGCAGTAATAATAACCATCATTTTTTCGATTGGGTAATCACTCAATTGAAATAACAAAAACAAAACTAAGCCATCAAAAAGCAATGCAAAGTATAGCCACAATAAAATAGAAGCGCCAATTCCTTTGGCTTTATCGCGGCTTAAAATGGAGCTTAAAAAAGCCAATGCTACAAAAATTATGGTAATGAAAATGCCAACCACAATCATGATGAAGGCTTTTGAAAAATCTGCAAATACAATGATTGGAATTCCTGCGCCAAGTATAAATGCAAAAGATAAACTGATAGCAAGACCTGCAAATAAGCTATACCAAATTTTACTTCTTTTGATAGGTTGGCTTACTAGCAATTCAATAAACTCACTGCTATTATAAATATAGATTGTTGAAAATAAAATTGAAACAAGAGGAACTGTTAATAAGATGATGTTCAGCAAGGTGAGCAAACCTTTGGCAGCATTGTCTTCTAAGCTAAATGAACTCCATGAAAACAATGCAATAAGTATGGTGTAAAAAATTACAATTTTGTTTTTTATGATATCAAGTATTACATATTTTAAAATTCTGTTCATACCGTTTTATGCTTTAAGATATGAATAATGGCCTGAGATATTTTTTCAACCTGCGTTTCTTGTTTTAATGCAACAACACTTTTGTGAAAAACAAGTGCACCTTCTTGCATAAATATTATTTCACTAACCATATCATCTAACTCACTTAATAAATGCGATGTAATTAAAATTAATTTTCCTTTACTGCGTTCTTTAATTATTTTTTCCTTTAATAGCTCTGCCGCTAAAGGATCTAATCCGGCAGTTGGTTCATCAAGTATTAATACATTGGGGTTAAATAAAAAGGCCAAAGTTGCACTCACTTTTTGGGTTGTACCGCCACTGAGCGTATTCATGTTTTTATTAAGCAGTTTTTCAATTTCAAATTGCTCGTACAAATCGATGTCTAAAGTTTCATTTGAGTTGCGAATGGTTTTTACCATTTTAATGATTTGTCCAATGCTCATGTTTTCTGGATACCTTCCAATTTGAGGCATGTAGCCAATTTTACTTCTGTAAGCAATATCTTTAAAAATTGATTTTTGCTGAAAAAATATTTCTCCTTTATTTGGTAAAACCATGCCTAAAATACACTTGATTAAAGTTGTTTTACCACAGCCATTAGGTCCAATAAGGGCAATACTTTCGCCCTTTGCTAAATGTAAATTAATATCATTTAGTACATTAAGTTTTCCGAATTTTTTAGCTATATTTTTTATTTCAATCATAATTTTATTGCTTGCATCAATGGTTGTTTATCAATAAAATTATCGGGAGTTAAACTAGGTAAAACTTTTTCTGATTTATCGAGTAGGCTCACCATAAAACTTCTGTAAAGTAGCATTGCAGGTGGATTTCCTTCAACAATTACTGCATATAAACTTAATGGATGATAGGGGATATCACCAACCTTATTTTTATCTAAATCATAACCTTCATATTTGTCCCAATAGTTTTCTCTAAATTCATTTAGTGTGAGTGTGCCATTTGTGCTTACATCAAAAGTATTACCCATAAAATTATTATGTTTAATCACATTATCCATACAGTTGGCTTGAATTTTCATACCCCAACCATTGTCGGCAAAAATATTTTTCTCTATTATAATTCTATTTGTTCCGTCCATAAATATGGCAGAAGTATTATTCCTAAATTGATTGCCTGCCATGTAGCAATCTGAAATTTCTTTTAGCAACATGCCAAAGGCTGCATCGCCCCAATTTTCACGAAAAGTATTATTCATCATGGTGATATGATTTGAAAACATGACAGCAACACCAGCGCCATTGTTTGTGAAGCAATTTGTAAAATAGGCATCGTAATTAGAGAACATAAAGTGCAATCCATACCTGATATTATCGAACGATATATTACGCCATATAAGCGAGTTGGTAACAAATTCAAAATAAATACCATCTCTATTCCCAGCTATTTTATTCCCGATAACTTGTATGCTATCGCATTTCCAGCAGTGAATGCCATTGCCAATTTCTTGCTCCTGTTTACCTGATGAAATTACCCTGTTGTTTTTTATAATACATGCTGAACAATACTGTAAATAGATGCCAAAAAAATTATCACTCAACAAGTTTTCTTCAATGGTAACATTGCGGCTTTCATATATTTTTATTCCTCCCGGGTCATCGAGTGAAGCGTAACTAGAATGTTGAATTTTAAACCCCTTTATAACTACATGACTTGCTTTAATGGAAAGCACTTCATACTTTTTATCTCCATCTATAACAGGAAAATCTTTGCCTAAAAAGCAGATAGATTTATTGATAATAATATTGCCTTCTTTGTATAATCCTTTTGATACAATTACAGTATCGCCATTGTTTACATTTTGTAATGCCGATTTTATGCGTGTATAATTGCCTGATTTACCAACATAAATTGTTTTGGCCTGTATGCTGCACCCAATAAGTATTGTAATGAATATTAGATAATAATTTCTCATCATTAATTATTCAGTAATTTCATTCCAAGTTTGCACCAAAGCATGTTGTTTTTTTGCAAAAGCAATGGCTTTATCTTGATTTAAAAAAGCTGCAAAGTTACCGCCCATTGGGCTTCTAAAATTTTCATTTTGCACAAAAAAAGCCTTGCTTGCATCTATCAATTGATGGTTTGCGATGTAGGTATTTAAATAGAACTTTTTGAATTCAAGCTTTGTTTTTTCTTTTTTGTAATTGAGCAAGCATGCAAGATCATCAAACTTATAGCATCTGCCTTTTTGTGTTATTAACTCTGCGCCAAATCTAACATCGGCAATTGTCATAGCACAGTAATCACACTTGTCAACATTTAATTTGATTGGCTGTGATGATGAATTATTACATGAAGCAAGTGAAAAACACAGCATTAAAATACCCACTTTAATTGTTGTATTATTTTTTGTGGAAAGTTGTTTAAATAAATCGGTTTCAAATATTACAGCAATAAGTATAAGTAAACCTGCAATAACAAAAAGCCATCCTCCAATATCGGGAATAGAATAGGCGCCAAAGTTTAGTAATTGTTTAAAGCCAATGAGCGGAGGTTGATATGACATGCCCGGCACAATAATAGCAGCACTGGGGTCGAGGTTGTGGCCATAATTATATTCCCAGCGCCAAAAATCGATCATTGCCATTACTCCAAAACTAACAAAAGCCCAAAACGAAAAATACAATAGTTTTTTGCGTGCAACAAATGCTGTTATTAAAAATAGCAATGCAAAACAAGCGATGATATAGGGTAAAATAGTGAATTCAATAAAGTTTTCGGCATGCAATGTTTGCATTCCAATATAATGATTTAAACCATTAATAATATCCACTTGGCCACCTAGTTTATTGGCATGAATTTGCATCATTAAACCCTCTGGATATTGCGGTGCATCCAGCTCAATACGCCACAGCGGAACAAATATTGAAGTAACTAATGCAATTGTACTAAGTACAAGTAAAACCTTCGATTTAATTGAAATACTTGTTATCATTATTTTTATTTAGGAGGTAAAAAAAGGAGCAGTTGGTAGTAATACCTTGCTGCTCCTTTCAATAATTATCTTAATGATTATTTGTTTTCGGCAACAGGTTTGTTTAAACTAAAGCTCAATGGAACATTACTTCCTGCAGGGGACACGCGCACATATCCTTGCATTTCTTGATGCAATGCACTGCAAAAATCAGTACAGTACATTGGAAAAATACCTGTACGATCTGGTGTCCATTTTAAGGTACATGTTTCGCCCGGCATAATTAATAACTCAGCATTGTTAGCGCCTTTAATTGCAAATCCGTGTGGCACATCCCAATCTTGTTCAAGATTTGTAACATGGAAATATACCTCATCACCCATTTTAATACCTTCAATATTATCAGGTGCAAAGTGAGAACGAATAGAAGTCATATACACATGAACTTTTTTGCCTTCGCGTACAACCCTGGCCTCACCTTCGCCATTGGTTTTATATGGATGTTTATTTTCGGCAATTTTATAAATTTTTAGTTGCCCATTGTTTCTAATTAATTCTGCAGGTGCTGCCTGTGCATAATGCGGTTCACCAATGGTAGGGAAGTCGAGTATCATTTGCATTTTATCGCCGCTGATATCAAAAATCTGTGCACTCTGTGTAAGCTCTGGACCAGTAGGTAAATACCTGTCTTTAGTAATTTTATTATAAGCAATTAAATATTTACCCCAAGGCTTTACTGTGTTGCCACCTGGTATGCAAAGGTGACCTACAGAATAATAAGTTGGCGCCCTGTCTAACACTTTTAAATCTTTGATATTCCATTTTACAATTTCTGATGAAACAAAGAAAGAAGTGTAAGCATTTCCATTGGCATCAAACTCTGTGTGCAGTGGGCCTAAGCCTGGTTTTTTAACTTCGCCATACAATGCAGCTTCATATTTAATTACCGGAATACCTTCGTAATCTCCTTCATAAGTTTTGTTGGCTATCGCTTTTTGTATTTTATCATAACTGAATACAGGAATAAGTGCAGCTAATTTACCGCTTCCAACAATATATTCACCTGTAGGATCAACATCGCAACCATGAGGAGATTTAGGGCAAGGAATAAAATAACAGATATCTTTAAATTCAGCAATGTCTAATACCAAAACTTCTTTCTCAATTTTAGATGTGGCTGATTGCGTGCTTTCATTATATACATTATGTGCATATTTAACAGGTGTTTTTTTACCCTTCCCTGCTTTGATATATTCCTCCGCTTTTTTCCAATTTACTGCCATAATAAAGTCTTTGTCTCTTTGCGAAGCATTAACTTCTAGCAAGGTACTTGCTTGCTCGGTATTGTAGCATGAAAAGAAAAACCAGCCATGCGATTTACCTTTGCCTGCGCGCGCTAAATCGAAGTTTACACCTGGTGTTCTTAATTGAAATGCAATTTTCATTTCACCTGTTTCGGGAGCAACGCTAACAAAACTGATATGCCCTTTAAAGTTTTGTTTGTAGGAGTTTATTGGAACATCTCCGTTATCATTGTCGCCGGGAACACTAAATCTTGTGCCAGCAACAATATATTCAGAGTTTTCGGTGCCAAATGGCGAGCTGTGATTACCACCGCTGTTTGGTAATTCTATAATTTCTGCTGTACGAAAAGTTTTTAAATCGATACGTGCTAACCGAGGTGTATTATTTGCATTTGCAAAGGCCCATTTGCCATTTTGCTCACCTTTTGTTTGAGATAGTTCAATATGATGCAAATCGTCCCAAGGCACAAAACCATGTGAGGTGTTTAACATAGGCTTAGTTTCTTCATTGTATCCCCATCCTTTTTCAGGATCAACAGAAAAAACAGGAATGTACCTAAATAAACGACCACTGGGCAAACCGTAAACACTCATTTGGCCACTAAAGCCACCTGAAACAAAATTGTAAAATTCGTCATATTTACCTGGGGCTACATAAGCTTTTGCAGCAGCATCGCCGCTTACAGCATTACTTGTATTTTTGGGTTTACAAGCAAGTAGCAATGATGCAAGTGCAAAAGTTGCTAGAATAGAGTTTTTTGAGATTTTCATGATTAATTATTTTTATTTTGAACTATCGTTTTTACGCATAAATTCTAGTATTTGTCGTGCATCTTCATCTGCTAAACTTTGATTTGGCATGCGCACTAAACACAATTCTAATTGTGCTTGAACTTCTGGATCTTTGTCAATCATAGGGTCTGGATTGGTAATGAAGTTCATAATCCAATGCGGAGTTTTCCTAGTAGTAACACCTTTCCATCCTGGCCCAACTAATTTTTCATCAGTTAATTTATGACAAGAAGTGCATTTGGTGCCGGCAATAGCCACACCTTTTGCTGCCATAGCTTCGTTTAAAGGGCCTATTTTGACATTGCTTTCATCAAATTTCCCTTCCCCTCTTTTAGGGTCATAAACGGGTGCATTGCTTTCTTGTCCGGTTGCTATTGGTGATTGTATAGTTTCTTCTTGTGTTTTTGTTTCGCCACCGCAGCTTATAATAAGTGTCGAAATTAATGCTGCTGATAATAATGCTAGTTTTTTCATAGATATAATTTTAACACAAACCTACATTGTTAAATTACTGGCACTTATGACTCAAATCATAACAATTTTATGATTGTTGTCATAGATTTAAATAGCCATAACATCATCGCAAATGAGCTATTACGCATTCGGAATTTATTTGCTGAATGGGGGTGCTTAATAAATAAGTGGTTGTGCTGCTTCTTGCTCTTGATTAGTAACGATGAGAAATATGTAATGGCCCAAATTGGGTTCAAGGCATTTGTCCCAAACTTTTTTCCGATCGGCATTTACCAATATAAGATTTTAAATTATTGGCATAATTTATAAATCACACTGGTATAATTTAAGGTAGCGAAGGATTTTATATACATAAAAAAGCCCGTAACAATAATTGCTACGGGCTTTTTAAAAATTAAGGGAGGTGTATTATCCTAAATCATCAAAGGATACTTCTTTAAAATTACCTCCGCTATTACTTTCATAACCTGGGTTATTTTGGTTTCTTTCTTCAATATATTGCTTTCTTCTTTCTGCGTATTCAGCAGGGTCAAAAGGTTGTTCTTTCTTAATGTAATCTACTGCTTCATTTAAAGAGGTTAAAAACTTTTCAAAATCTTCCTTATACAAAAAGACTTTACTTTTTTCGAAAATCATTTTACCATCGAGCGCAATTTTTTTTCTACTTTCTGTAATAGACAGATAATAATCGCCTTTATTGGTAGCACGTACATCAATAAAATAAACTCGTTTACCTGCTTTTACTTGTTGCCCAAAAACTAAGTTCTTGTCTTTTTTTTCTAAATCCTTGTTGTCAAATTCTTCCATAAATTTTTTAAGTTTAAACAAAATCATAAATACACACTTGACAAACCTACACGATAAATCGAAAAATAACAATAGTTAGGCAAAAATATTTTCTCCTTTAACAAATTGAATATCAATATAAGTTGTCATAAAATTTAAAATTAGGCAAAAACTTTTGTTCCTTCAGTGCAGTTTTTACACATTTCAATTTCTGTACGGCTTCTTAAAACAGAAGCTCTAAATTTATTATAGGAAGCACTTTTCCAAATGGTTTTGAATGAAGATACACTTACTTCACCTAAGGTATGTTCAGCATCTTTATCAAAACAGCAGGGTACTACTTTTCCATCCCATGTAACTACGCAAGAATGCCACATTTTCCAGCAGTGGTTTAGCATTTTATTTTTTATTGAATAAGTGCCATCATTATTTTTAGAATATCTGGCGTAAGCTGTATTTTCTGGAATGAGCTCATTTCCATTTTTATAGTCATAAACTTGTGCGGTTTTAAATCTTACTTCATCAACGCCAAGTTCATCAGCTAATTTAATTACATCATTAATTTGATGTTCATTAGGCCTTACTACCAAAAATTGAAATATTAAATGCGGTGTTGAAGATTTCATTTCTTTACGCCATTTAACAATATTCTTAGTGCCTTCAATTACTTTGTTGAGTTTACCACCAATGCGGTATGATTGATAAGTTTCTTGCGTGGTGCCATCAATGGAAATTATTAATCTATTGAGTCCGGATGCAATTGTTTTTTTACAATTTTCATCAGTAAGATAATGCGCGTTGGTGCTCGTTGCTGTGTAAATATTTTTTTTTGTAGCATAGGCAACCATATCTAAAAATGCAGTATTTAAGTAGGGTTCACCCTGAAAATAAAAGATAAGATAAAACAGTGTATTACTTAATTCATCAATTAATTTTTCGAACATTTTATTTTGTAACATGCCTGTTGGCCGCGTAAAAGATCTCAATCCGCTTGGGCATTCAGGGCATCTTAAATTGCATGAAGTAGTTGGTTCAATGGCAATACTGGCGGGCAATCCAAAATGAAAAGCTTTTTTTGTAACTTTAGAAAAGATATATGAAAAATAAAGTTTTAAGCCATTTGCAAAACGACTTATAGTCATTTTTTTGAGAATCAATAAATGATCTTTTTTGTTAGGCATCAGCTATACTATTCTAACTCCAATCACCAACACATCATCCACCTGCTCTATATCACCTTGCCATTCATTAAGTTTTTGCTCTAAGTATATTTTTTGTTCTTCCATGGTAAGGAACATCGACTCAAGAATAAACTTTTTAAATTGATTGTATTTTAGTTTTTTAGCCAAAGGGCCACCAAACTGATCAGCATAGCCATCGGAAAACATATAAAATACATCACCTTTGATGAGTTGAATTTGATGTTTTGAAAACGGCTGCAATCTTGTGCCCATATGAATACCGACAGGGAATTTGTTTCCTTTTAATTCATAGAGTACCTTTTTATCATTTTCGTCGGGGAAATGCACTGCGTTTTCAATAATTGGTTGATTTTTATCGCGCACAATGTAAATGGGATTATTAGCACCTGCATAATTTAGCGCAAGCGTATCTTTATTTATATTCACTAATGCCATGTCCATTCCATCTTTTGATTCGCCACTTTCGCCTCTTTGCTTAAGTGCTTTTATGATGCCAGAACGCATAAGATTTAATATTTCATCGGGTTCATTTATTTTCGAATCTAAAATAATATCATTGAGGTAATCGTTGCCCATCATGCTCATAAAAGCACCAGGAACACCGTGCCCTGTGCAATCTACCGCAGCTAATATGGCGTTATTTTCGCTTAAATTTGCCCAATAAAAATCTCCACTAACAATATCTTTTGGCTTAAATAAAACAAAGCTATCAGCAAACATATTTTTAATATATTCATTGTTAGGCATAATGGCGTCTTGAATATGTTTAGCGTAATAAATACTATCAGTTATTTCTTTATTTTTTCGTACAATTTCATCTTTTTGTTGATGTAATTCTGCAGTTTGTTTTTTTATAATTCTGTTCAAGTTGCTGGTAAATAAATTTACAACCATGTATATAAATCCAAAGGCCAACAGCATATATATGATATAGGCTAATGTTGTTCTGTACCAAGGAGGCAAAATGGTAAACTTGTAGCTGGCCACGGTGCTTTCTATTCCAAAAATATTTTTAGCTTTAACTTTAAATATATAAGGCCCTTCAGTGAGGTTCATATATGTTTTAAATGTTTCGGTTGACCAATCAGACCATTTACTATCTTCTCCTTCTAAATAACACGAAAAATTTGGATGGTTATTAGCGATATAAGCGTTAGCAGCAAAATTAAAAGAAAGGTCATTTTTAGTATATGGCAAGGAAATGATTGACTCTTCAGGTTGCGTTAGACTTACTACCTTAAACATACTGTCGCCTTTAACCACATTGTTATAATAAAAGCCACTAAAAAGGGTATCATTATTATAGGTTACTTTATTAATTAAAGTATTAAAGTTGCCCTTGAAGTTGTACTTTTTGCTGTTATTATAACAATATAAAACTTCAGTTCCTCCAAACCAAGTATAACCATTGTCAGGATATATATCGCTAATTTTTTCACCGTAGTGAAGTTTAAATGGTGTGCGGGTAAAATATTGTTTTCCATTAATCTTATTAATTAATCCTATTTCATGTTTTCCTTTTTCAATATCATAGGAGGCAAACCAAAGACTATTGCTATGGCCTTTTTTAACTATACTTATTTGCAAATTTGAAAGCGCATTGTTGGGGTCTAAGCTTTTGTCTTTTATGAATTTAAGCTTTGATAAATCGTTCAGTTTTATCGTGCTAAAATCAATCTGTTTATTCAATACATATAAACCATAATAGGTGTTTGCTAATAATTGGCCATCCATAAAATGAACAAAGTTACCTACCATATCTGGCAATCCTTTTTCAATGTCAAAAATGATTTGATTTAAATGAAGTTTTTTCTGAAGTAAATTGGCTTTTGAAAACGCTAAAAAAACAATTCCATTTTCTTGTGTAGAAAGCCAAAGGTTGTGCGCTAAATCTTCATCTATATCTCTAATACTATAAGGGCAATTGTCTATTTCATTTTGTAATATAAAATTTCCATTGCTGTAATTATAAACAGATAATCCATTGAGATGACAAACAAAAAACAAATCTTTATTGTATTGAGATTGACGAACGCAATAGACATTTTCAAGCGCCGACAATGGCTTGAACCCGTTTTTAGTGATTTCGAAAATGCCTTTTGTTGTTGCTGCTAATAGGGATGCTTGCTGATTATTTACTGAAGATAATTTCCATATTTCAACGGTTGGAAAATTCTTGACGCGTTCAAAAATATTCTTGTTTGCGTTATAATAAAAAAGACCTGTTGAGGTGCCTGCATATAAGGTTCCATTAAAATCAATAATTGAATTTGTTGTGCCTGTTATGCCTCCGTATTGTTTAAATTGATTGGTGGGTAAACTATACATTACAAGGCTAATGCCGCTTTCACTGCACAACCACAAATTGCCTGATTTATCTTCAAAAACGTTTATAACTACGTCGCTTACGATGCCAGAAATGGAAGTTAAATTGGTGATAATATTTCCTTGCTGATCAATAATTATTAGTCCACTTGCTTCACAAGCTAAGGCTATGTTACCATCCTTTAATATTCTGCCAGAATACAATGAAGCAGATTTAAAAAGTTCGGCTGTGCCGTTATTAAGCAACTTAATATCACAAGAATAATCAGTTCCGTTTTTTGCTAAGGTAAAGGAGAGCAGTCCTAATTGTTTTGAAGCAACCAAATAGTTGTTATTGCCTTTGGAAGCCATCATACTTAAGGAAGCATTTGAAAAAACGTCGGAGCCTTCAATTAATACTAAATTATCATTTTCAAGGATGAGTAATCCTTTTTCTTTTTCCCTAACAAAAAACTTATTATCAACAAACACTGCTGATGCAAATTCAGTTGAAGCATTCCAAGTTTTAATTTTATTGTCGGAAAATCTAAAGAGTGTTTTATCTGTTAAAAAGTATATTCCTTGAGGTGTGTATATGGTAAAAAATACAATAGAGACCTTATCTAGTAAATTGAATTTTTGCGCTAATGATTTAAATTTTAATTTATTTTTAGTATCAAAGGCCAGGTATCCAAAATCATTTTCTAGGCCAACAAATACAATTTGATTAATTGAATCAAAACAAATAGAGGTAACAGTGCTTTTTGTTTCAATCCAATCCCAGCGATTGCCATCATACATCAATACACCTTGGTTGTTTGCGAAATACATATTTCCAAGATGGTCTTGAACTCCGCCCCAATTGTAATTGCTAATAGTAAATTGCTTACTTGTAAAATTCTGAATTAAAGGGTAACCTATAGCTTTATTTACAGTTTGTTGCCCCACTGATACAAATGAGGAAAACAGGAATAATACAATGCCAACTATGTAAACTAAAGTTTTAATAATTTATGATTTTCGTGCAAAACTAAATATTAGTATCTTTTTTTAAAGAAAAAATAGTATTTTTATTTTTTTAAATTAAAACATTATTTTAATGTCCAATAATACAAAATATATTTATCATTTGTTTTTGTTTTTTTTGCTGGGCTTTCAATTTTCCTATGTTCAAGCGCATCAACAGCATGTTAATTTTACAGAAAACAAAGGGCAATGGTTTAATCAGGTAAATTTTAAAGCAGATCTTGATGGAGGAGCACTTTTTATAGAGAACAACTGCTTTACGTATCATTTTTATAACAAAGCGGCCTTACAAAAAAACCATATTAACCCAAGCGGCAAGTTTCAACCAGTAAACACACACGCTTTTAAAATGAATTTTTTTAAGGCAAATGAAAATATTGTCTTTAGTAAGTCTGAAAAAAACAAGTCGCATAAAAATTATTTTATAGGCAATCAATCAAAAAAATGGGCAAGTAACGTAAACTCTTTTGGAAGAATTTTAGCCAAAAATATTTATGATGGCATTGATATGGAAACTGAGGGTATTCAAAATGGCATCAAATATCAGTTTAATGTAGCTCCAAATGCAAATTATAGGCAAATACAATTGAGCTTTGAAGGCGCTGAAAAAATTTGGTTAAAAAACAACCAATTACATATAAAAACAAGTGTGAATGAAATGTTAGATCAGGCACCAATTGCTTGGCAAATGATAGGTGGAAAAAAAATAGATATTGCTTGCAAATATGTTTTAAATAGAGCAACAATTTCATTTGATCTTGCCAATAATTACAATCCCAATTATGCATTGGTAATTGACCCAGTGCTTGTATTTGCAAGTTATACTGGTTCTACAGCAGATAATTTTGGATTAACTGCTACCTATGATAGCCTCGGAAATTTGTATGCTGGCGGTTTAATTTATGATGTAGGTTATCCAACAACGCTTGGCGCCTTTGATAATTCTTATAACGGGGTTGCGCAATATGGCCGAACAGATATTGCAATTACTAAGTTTGATAGCACCGGCGCTACGCTTTTGTATAGTACTTATTTTGGAGGTGCTAACAATACCGAAGTAGTGCAAAGTATGGTTGTAAACTCATTGAATCAACTATGTATATATGGTTCTACAAGCTCAATTGACTTTCCAATTACCCCCAATGCTTACAGCACTTCTTTTAATGGCGGTGTAGATTTTCAAGCTACCAGCAATGGTACTTTTTTTGATAATGGCACCGATATTTTTGTGAGTAAATTTAGTGTTGATGGCTCGCAACTTTTAGCAAGTACCTATATTGGCGGATCAGATAATGATGGCATTAATACAGCAGCAAGCTTAACTTTCAATTATGGTGATTTTTACAGAGGAGAAATAAATGTGGATGCACAGGATAATATAATTATTGGTTCAAGTACTAATTCTGCGAACTTTCCGGTTACTACAAACGCCATGCAACCTGCAATAGGTAATTTGCAAGATGGTTGTATTTTTAAAATGGACAGTAACTTACAAAACTTACTTTATAGCACATTTCTTGGAGGCAATCAAGATGATGCTATTTTTGCAATAGCAATTGCTGATAATGATGTTTATGCCACAGGAGGAACACTAAGTACAAACATTCCTGCAAATGCAGATAGCTATCACCCTACTTTTATAGGTGGTGCGGCTGATGGTATGGTTGCAAAAATTTCTACTTTAGGCATAGGCACCCCACGAATTTCATACATTGGAACTTCAGATTTCGATGAGTCTTTCTTTATTCAAATTGATGATTTGCAAAATGTTTATCTATATGGTCAAACCAATAGTGCTTCGTTCCCATATATCGGGGGGGTATATCATAATGCAAACAGTGGCCAGTTTATTCTTAAACTTGATAGTTCGCTCAGCATTGCGGCCTTTTCAACCACCTTTGGGAATGGTAATGGCCTGCCTAATATTTCTCCTTCAGCTTTCTTAGTTGATAATTGCGGCAGAATTTATATTTCCGGTTGGGGTGGTAATATTTTAACGGGTGAGCAAACTTTT
>CAMBZU010000013.1 GCA_945872355.1 Chitinophaga pinensis | reverse complement strand
AATAAAGTTTAGTGAGTTCATCTATGCTGGGTAAATACCAATCGGTATAAACGTTTAAATCTAAATCGCCACATTTTCTTGCTGCTATGTTCGCTGTAGCACATCCACTCATAATATCGATGGTGTTTTGGTTCCCTGTGCCAATGGCTAAGCCATCTGCGCCAGCTATTGTGGTGCCATAGCATCCCCATTGGGCAGTTCCCTGATCGCTAGGCGCAGCAATTAAGCCATGTGGCACATTCGCATCATAGCCCGGATCGTTTGGCTGTAGAATATACGCAAGAATTCCTCCCAGAAAAGGTTGACCTATTGATGGCACAGAAATAGCAGCAACACCACCTACCATATTTCTCCAAATACCTGCAGCAAATACCTCTAATTCACCACCATTTAAACCACAGTTAGTACAAAATACAACCAAACCGGTGGCTGGGTTTAAGATCGCATCGCGCTGTGTGGCTGTCATGCGAGGTGGTAACAAGCCTTGGGTTGTTGCCGATACATCAAGCGCTGCCGAAGGGTGGGCTGCTGCACCTGTGGGGTTTATACCTACACCGCTTTGGGCGTGCACTTGGCTGCTTGCTGCTGTTATAAAAACAAGGCCAGCCATGGTTAAAAGTCGTTTTAGACTTTTTGTTTGTTTGCTTTTGTTCATTTTACTTTTGTTTTAATTGTTTGTATTATTATTCTCTAAAATTCGCCCCCTCTGGCGGTTTCTTTTAAATTGTTAAATAGTTAAATTACCTTCGGTGCTGCTTCGCGGTGTTTAGAAAGCCCGAACCGCACGAACACTTATTGCGAGGCCCTTATTGGCGCTGGTCTGTAAGTCAGCGGTGAAGATGCGGTACCACGCAATGAGATTATCGATCTCCGTAGAACACCAATAGCCGCCATTAGCAAAACCGCCAACATTTGTATTTGGAGCAGGAGCCCCTTGTCCAATATTTTGATAAAGTTTAGTGAGTTCATCCTTACTGGGCAAGTACCAATCACTATAACCGTTTAAAACCAAATCACCACAGATTCTTGCTGCGATGCCCGCTGTAGCACATCCATTCATAATATCGATGGTGTTTTGATTCCCTGTTCCAATGGCTGAGCCATCTGCTCCAGCTATTGCGGTGCCAGAACATCCCCATACGCGTGTACCTTGAACATCGGTAGGTGCCGCTATTAAGCCATGTTGCACATTCGCATCATAGCCCGGATCGCCCGGTTGAAGAATGTAAGCAAGAATTCCTCCCTGAAAAGGTTGACCTATTATTGGTGGCAGAGCTGAAGTTGTAAATACTAACTGATTCCCATAGCCCGTACCCGCACTATTGGTTGCATAAGCCCTTACATAATACGTGGTATTTGCAGCTAAGCCTGTAATACTGCTGCTAAAAATACCCGTACCACTACCATCTGTCGTCTTTGTAGTCAAAGCTACCGTGGGGTTACTGCTTGTACTCCAACATACACCACTTGCTGTTATAGAGGCACCGCCATCACTGCTGATATTTCCACCACTAATAGCTGCGACTGTCGTTATGCCAGTTATGGCAGCCGTGCTAGAAACTGCAGGTACTACCGCAGGGCAATCTTCCCATGTAGGCGCCCCATTACAAAACTTTAATGTTTTTGCTAGATAACCAGGGAGTGAATTGGTTGGAGCAATACTCGCCCAGGCTGTTCCATTCCAATACATCATTTCTCCGGCTGTTGTGCCATTAGGGAATGCACCCGCAGCACCTTGCGGACCAGTAGTACCTTGTGGTCCTACTGCCTGCACCCAAGAAGTTGTTGTTGCGTTGTAATACCAAAAACCACTTATACCATCTGTTTGAAAAATTAACAGCCCATTGGCTGGTGATGCTATGGCTACTTTTTCGGCTTCAGTCATGCGCGGTACCAATACGCCTTTGTTGGTTGCCGATACATCAAGCGCTGCCGAAGGATCGGCTGCTGCTCCGGTGGAGTTTATACCTACACCATTTTGGGCGTTCACTTGGTTGCTTGCTGTTGTAATAAGCACAAAGCCAGCCATGGTTAAAAATCTTTTCAGCATTTTTGTTTGTTTACTTTTTTGCATTTAATTATTGTTTTAATTGGTTAAACTGCTGGTGTTAGCAACAACAGCGGAAGAAATGTATAACCATAGTTTTGGAAAATACAATCAATACAATTCGAAGCATATTTTACTCAAAGGAGCGCCTAAAACAGATGTCTCAGTAAGCAAAGATGGGAATCCTGATATGGTATAATTTATAATACTGCTAAACAAAAATTCTTGATTACCAACTGATAAAGGGGTTGATTGGTAATACGAAGAAGTAGTTCCTGAAGAATGAAAGGCAATTGTTATGTATTCTCCAGCTGCGAATGTTAAACTTTGATCAGTTATGGGTGTAATTGCCTTACTCATATAAGGCAGCCCAGCAGTTACAGCTGTGTTTGTAGTTTGTCCAACCAAAGTAATAGATCCTGAAACACCATTTTTAACATACCCTCTGTATATCGCGCATCTCATAGGATCAGAACCTGAAGCTAAATACACTTGAATGCCACTAATAGTAGTTGCCCTGGTTAAACGAACTATGTAGAAATAACTTTTTGTTCCAGGTGTTATAGTACTAACCGCATTTTGAATTGGCATGAAGGGATATCCATTGGTTGGCGCTGGCGCTGCGGTGACACTGCCATCGGCCATTAAATATTGAGATGATGTACCACCTGTTTTTACAAAACTGTTGGCTGTTGTAGTGCCTGTGAAAGTTTTATCACCTGCAAAGGTTTGCGCACCGTTAGTAACAATACCACCGTTTGTAGCATCTGCAGGAGTTAGGGTTAAGTTACCACCGCTTATGGTAGCTCCGTTTGCATTAGAAGTTCCTGAAATAGCGGTTACACTTCCTACTGAACCGGTTGCTCCTGCAGCGCCTTGTGGGCCAGTTGCACCTGCAGGGCCTTGCGGGCCAGTAGCTCCTGTTGGACCTTGCAGTCCCACAGCATCTGTAGAATACGTTACTTCCTTGGTTAATGGGTCATATGATAATATATTTGTTGAAGCTGCATCTCTAATAGGGGCAATAAATAATCCACTGGTAGCATTATTTAAAGCAACACCTGAAGCATTTAAAATTATTGAATTAGCTGCTTGATTTGAAGTTCCTGCAGCATTTCCAATGGCGATAGCGTTAGTACCTTGATTCGTTTGGCCAGCAGCAAATCCCATTGCGACAGCCCTCTCCCCTTGATAGTCCTGTGCAGCACTATTTCCGATGGCTACTGAGCTAAAGCCTTGATAAGCATGGCCAGTATTATTTCCAATGGCTACACCAACACTATTTTGGTTGAATGAACCAGCTCCATATCCAATTGCGACAGCGTTAGCATTTTGATTAACAGAGCCAGCGTCAAATCCAATAGCAACAGAAGTCCCCGTTTGATTAATTTGTCCAGCAAATGACCCAATGGCAACAGAACCATAGCCTTGATTATTTTGGCCTGCATTAAATCCAATAGCAACAGCCTGTGCGCTTTGAGTCGTTTGACCTGCTTGTTCTCCCATTGCTAGAGCTCTTTGGCCTTGACTTGTTACGCCTGCATTCGTTCCCATTGCAACAGCGTTCAATCCTTGAGTCGTTTGACCAGCGTTGGTTCCAATAGCTACATTGCCAGGATTGCCTTTAGTGCCAAAAGGTGTGCCATTGATAACTAAATCGGAACTAAAAATTTTATCACCTGCAAAGGTTTGAGCGCCATTGGTTACTATACCACCGTTTGTAGCATCTGCAGGAGTTAGGGTTAAGTTACCCCCGTTATCTATGGTAGCTCCGTTTGCATTAGAAGTTCCCGCAATAGCGGTAACACTGCCTACTGAACCATTTGCGCCTGTGGCACCCGCAGGGCCTTGCGCACCAGTAGCACCTTGCGGTCCTACTGCCTGCACCCAAGCGCTTGTTGTTGCGTTATAATACCAAAAACCAGTTACGCCATCTGTTTGAAAAATCAAAAGCCCATTGGCTGGTGATGCTATGGCTACTTTTTCGGCTTCAGTCATGCGGGGTACTAAAACGCCTTTGTTTGTTGAAGCCACATCAAGCGCTGCCGAAGGGTCGGCTGCTGCTCCTGTGGGGTTAATGCCTACTCCGTTTTGGGCGTTCACTTGGCTGCTTGCTGCTGTAACAAGCACAAAGCCAGCCATGGTTAAAAATCTTTTTAGCATTTTTGTTTGTTCACTTTTGTTCATTTTACTTTTGTTTTAATTGGTTAATTGATTGTATGTTTTAATGATGTATCTATTGAAATACTGATTTGTTTTTTGGGTAATTTTTTTGCCATTTCAGTAGCGTTATTTGCTATCATTTTCTGCTGTTTTTTTCCATTTTTTGCAATTGTAAATAAAAAAAAGATACAAATTTGCAATGTGGGATGGGAGGCCCTTAATCTGGGATAGAAACATGAAAAAAATGAAAAAAGTCACTTTTTAGGTTATTTTTTTCAAAAAATGCCCTTGCGGAATTTGTAGTTAAAATTCCAAATTGATAGTGCTTAAAAAATTAAATTTATCTGGCTTATCTGGCGCGAGTTATCTGGCGCGAGTCTTCAGACTCGTGCCCTTAACATCATTCACGGGAGGAGAGCGAGTGCCAAAGTGCTTAAATTTAAAAACGAAATTGCAATAGGGGCTGAAGCAAGCTACCTCGTAGCGCGGAAGACCCGGGCTTTTTATGGCGATAGCTATCGCCATAAAAAGCATTGCCCAAATTTTGAAATTAAGCAGTAATAACGATTACACTTTCAATTTAGTACAATTGCAGCATGACCTTATTGTACTAATACCGTATTGTACTAATACCGATTACACTTTCAAATTAGTATCGGCATTAACCACTGCATATTTATACAGCTTTGGGCTATTTAATAAATACAATTGGTATTATTTTTTAGTTGGACTAAAATATAAATGCAATGGGTTTAATATAATATGAGTAGATTGCTCATGCAATTGGGTTAAAAATTATTGATTGCGGTTTTAATCCTCCTAAACATTTATTGGGCTTAACTATTTTTACTTTATTTTTGTGGCGTGAAAAAATACATTAGCCCTATCGGTATCTTAATTTTGTTCTTTGCATGTAGCACGCGCATTGTGTTTTCGCAAGTATTGGGCGCAACATCTAATCAAAATTACATCATTACCAAGCGTATGCTAACCATGGAGGATGGGCTTCCTTCGCGCATGATAATTGACGTATTACAAGATGGTGATGGATTTATGTGGTTTGGCACTGCCAGTGGGCTATGCCGGTATGATGGCATTTCATTTAAAACCTACAATACACAAAACTCACCACTCTTAAACAATAACATTACCCGTTTGGCGCTTGATAAAAACAACCGCTTAATCATTCAAACAACCGCTTATTTGGGATCAGCATATTCAAAAAATAATTATCAGGTGTTTGATTTAAGTAGCAATAAATTTACAGCCAATAAGGAGTTTTTACCTCATATGCCTTTTAAAAGCGAGCAAATTAAACAAATGTGCTGCGATGAATTGGGTAATATATTTTTTTTAACAGACAAGCCCTACAGCTTATGGCAATATGATAACAATGCCTGTTTTAAATTGCTTATCGATACATTTAAATTAGCATTATCAAATACAGATTTAGCCCCTGTTAATGCATTTATAAAGTCATATAACAACAATATACTAATCAACTTTATTAGTAAAAACAAGTTCTATTTTATAAGGCCAGGAAGTTCCCCTATCATGTTTAATGGCAATGGTGAATTGTATCCCAAATTTGATAAAAACAGCATTTTGTTTTATGATGAGGGGTTAAACAGCCATTTTGCCATTGATTCCTCAGGGCATCAATCAATATTGCCAAAGACCTATTCAATGCCGATGAGCGATAAAAAATTAATAGATTACAAAGGTCGCACGCCATTGTTTAAATCGCAACAAAACAATTATTATTTATATAAAGACAGTTGTTGGATAGCCGTTTACAATGCCCTTGAGCAAAAGGATTTGGCTTATTTTGGGGTAAGTAATTATTGTTCCGACAATAATGGTAACTATTGGTTTTGCACAGAAAAAGGTGTTTACCAAGTAAATATTAGAAAACAACAATTTGAGCACCTATTTTCAAACACCCAAGTCGAAAAATTAAATAATTCAGCAGTAAGAAATATTTATGTAGATAATAATGCCGATGGCAGCAGAAGGATTTTGGCCATGGTAAATGGGATGTTGACGAGAAAAGAAAAAGAGGAACATTATATAAAAGGCATAGAAGGGACAACAATAATAAAAAAGAATGAGCTAATTTATATTGCAGGTAATGCTATAATTACACAGTATAATTTTATTGATAATAAAAAAGCTACACATGCTTATACAAACATAGGTGATCCATGGTCCTTGGCCGATTTTTCAGATTCAATCATTTTAATTGGAGGCAGCTCAGGCATTATCAGTTACCATATTTACACACATGTTGCAGCATTGGTTAATGTTGTAAATAAACATTGGTCGCCTCCTGTAAATGTTTACAAAATAACAAAAACTAAAGCCAAAGGCTGGGTTGCTGTGGCCGAAAATGGCATTTATTTTATCAATAATCAAGGAGCTATTTATGATTGTTACTGTAATACGCAAAAACAGCCTGACAAATGTTTGCCTGTTACCAGTATTTTTGATTTATATGAAGACAAGGAAGGTGTGGCTTGGCTGGCCACCAATGGAGAAGGTCTTATTCGATTAAACTGGAGCGCAAAGCATCCTATGGCTGCTGAAAATATAAAGAGGTTTACCGCCCTTGAAGGATTGCCAAGTAATATCTTGTACAGCATTGAAGAAGATCAAGTAAATAACTTATGGATAAGTAGCTATAACGGTTTAGTTAGCTTTAACAAAAAAAATTACACTACTAAAACCTACCGCACAAAAGATGGCTTAACGAATGATGAATTTAACCGAATTTCATCTTTTAAAGATGCGCAGGGGCGTATTTATTTTGGCGGTCAAAATGGAATTGATGCTTTTGATCCAAATGAAATAACAGCGGTTTACAAGCAGGAAGATGCGCCTTTCCGTTTGGTGGGCCTTTCAATGTTTTCGGGCGATAAGGATAGCATTAAAGATATGCTCTATGCGTTTAAATCAAGTCATAAAATTATCATGCATGAGGGTGATAAATTTTTGTCGGTGGCTTTTTCATTGCTCGATTTTGAGAACCGCATTCATGGCTATGCCTTTAAAATTGAAGGTGTAGATAAGGAATGGAACTATATTAATGAAAATATAGTTCGTTTAAGTAATTTGCCTTATGGCAACATAAAACTGCGTATTAAGGCACAACTCGAATCGGGCATGTGGAAGGAAGAAGAGCTTATTATTCCGATAACTGTAATAAAACCTTATTATTTAGAGCCCGGCTTTTACGGTATTTTATTTTTTCTAATACTTGCTAGTTTTTTGAAGATTTACAATTGGCGAGTGAATAAACTTAGTAAGGACAATTTAAAACTTGAGGCAAAGGTTGAGCAAAGAACCGAGCGTTTAATGGAGGCACTTAAGGATAAAGATATTTTATTAAAAGAAATCCACCACAGGGTAAAAAATAATTTACAGGTAATAACCTCTTTGTTACAACTTCAAAAAGACGAAATAGCAGATGAGTTAACACAGACAGCTTTTAATGAAGTTCAGAGCCGAATTGGCAGTATTTTATTAATTCATCAAAACCTTTATCAACATAAAGACCTGGGTAATATCGAATTTAAACAGTTTTTATTAGGCCTCGCGAAACAGGTTGCCGGATTATACCAACAAGGTAAACGAAAAATTGAATTAACATTACTACTTGAGGAGATCTTTATTGATATTGATACGGCTGTATCATTGGGTCTGATTGTGAATGAACTACTAACCAATAGCTATAAGCATGCATTTTTAAATTCAAATCATATTAAAGTGGACATTAATTTAGTAATCATAAAAAAAGGAAACTATCAATTAACCTTTACTGATAATGGACCAGGGTTTAAGGAAACACCCGACTTTAAGCATGCAAACACACTGGGTATTCATTTAATTGGTGCCTTGGCAAAACAACTGGCAGGAGAAGCTATTTATATAAATGAGCAAGGCAGTAAATTCATTATAAATTTTAAGGATGCTGAAGCGCGCCAGCAAGAAGATTAATTGAAAGCCTTCCCTTGGTCAGCTTCGGTAAACTCTTCAACAAATTTTAGCTGTAACGATATTCATAAAATCATTAAAGTTTTGAAATGTAGTTTAGAAGTTGGAAAGTTGGAAAGTTTGAAAGTTTTAAAGTTTTAAAGTTGAAAGTTTTAAAGTTTTAAAGTTTTAAAGTTGAAAGTTTGAAAGTTTGAAAGTTTTAAAGTTGGAAGTTGGAAAGTTTGAAAGTTGGAAGTTGGAAGTTGAAAGTTTTAAAGTTTTAAAGTTTTAAAGTTGGAAAGTTTTAAAGTTGGAATTTGGAAAGTTTGAAAGTTGGAATTTGGAAAGTTTGAAAGTTGAAAGTTGGAAAGTTGGAAAGTTTGAAGTTGGAAAGTTGAAAGTTGAAAGTTGGAAGTTGGAAGTTGGAAAGTTGAAAGTTGAAAGTTTTAAAGTTTTAAAGTTGGAAGTTGAAAGTTGGAAAGTTTGAAAGTTTTAAAGTTTGAAAGTTTTAAAGTTGGAAAGTTTTAAAGTTGAAAGTTTGAAAGTTTGGAAGTTGGAAGTTGGAAGTTGGAAAGTTTTAAAGTTGGAAGTTGGAAGTTTGAAAGTTGGAAAGTTTGAAGTTGGAATTTGGAAGTTGGAAGTTGAAAGTTTGAAAGTTGGAAGTTGGAATTTGGAAGTTGGAAGTTGGAAGTTTGAAAGTTTTAAAGTTGGAATTTGGAAAGTTTGAAAGTTGGAAGTTTGAAAGTTGGAAAGTTTGAAGTTGGAAGTTGAAAGTTTGAAAGTTGGAATTTGGAATTTGGAATTTGGAATTTGGAAGTTGGAAGTTGGAAAGTTTTAAAGTTTTAAAGTTTTAAAGTTGGAATTTGGAATTTGAAAAGTTAATATGCAGAATTTATAATGGGAGTGTTCAATGAAGTGTGTCATTTATAATTCAAAATTCAGAATTCATAATTCAAAATTCATAATTCAGAATTCAGAATTTACCTCACATTCCGCTTCCTATTCCTCTCGTAATCTTCAAAAATAAATTCGCCTAAGCCTTTTAAACCTGCGTAAAAAGCTTTGCCCTGATTGGCTTCGGTGAACTCTTCAACAAATTGTTGCAAATAAGGATCTTGGGCAATCATAAAGGTGGTGATTTGTATTTTTAACCTTTTACAAGCGGCTGCTTTATTCAAACATTGATTTACAATTCTACGATCTAAGCCATTGCTATTCTGATAATAACGGCCATCGGGTTCTTTTAAACAGCTCGGTTTGCCATCAGTAATCATAAAAATTTGTTTGTTCTTGTTTTTCTTTCTGCGGAGCAAGTCCATAGCTAACTCTAAGCCTGCCACTGTATTGGTGTGATATGGTCCTACTTGTAAATAGGGCAAATCTTTCACTTCAATTTGCCAAGCATCATTGCCAAAAACAATAATATCTAAAGTATCTTTTGGGTATTTTCTTTTAATCATTTCTGCCATGGCCATGGCCACTTTTTTACTTGGCGTAATCCGGTCTTCGCCATATAAAATCATACTGTGCGAAATATCAATCATCAACACTGTACTGGTTTGTGCTTTGTGCTCCGATTCAACAATTTCTAAATCGTTTTCGGTAATATTAAAATCAAGTGTTCCATTATTAATTTGCGCATTTCTTATGGACTCGGTCATGTTAATTTGCTCTAAACTATCGCCAAATTGAAAGGCTCTTAAATCGCTACTTTGCTCCTCTCCTACTCCCGTGTATGGTGTTTTATGATTGCCTTGACCTGATTTTTTTAGCTTCCCAAATATTTGCTCTAAAGAAGATTCGCGTATGCTTTGTTCAATTTTGGAAGTCATGACCATACCTCCATTTTGATGATCATCTTTAATATAACCCAACTTTTTTAAATCGGTTATAAAATCGGCCATGGTGTAATCGTTGTTGGTAATTTTATATTTTCTATCAATTTCATTCAGCCAACTGAGCGCTTCTGTTACATCACCAGAAGTATGCACAAGCATTTCTTTAAACAAATCGAAGAGTTGCTCAAAGGTTGTTTTTTCTTTATTGCTTGGTTTAAAGTCAGTAATTCTGAAGCCTATCATGTTTTGTATTTAATATCAGTTATACCAAATGAAATGTGTTTTAGGCCCAAGATTAAATTAATAATTCTTTTGAGATTGATGCGGATATTGCAGGCTTAGCAGGTAGCTAGGCTCAAAATAGACAACATAAATATCAATAATTTTATCTTAAAGATTGAACTACAATGTATTTGCTTTTGGTATTATAACCAAAAATCAAAGATATTGTTTTTGTTAATCTATTTTGCTCTAAAATAGCAGAGGCATTGTTGCAGCTATAAAGGAATAAATGTTTCGAAACAATTGAATTCTATAAAAAAATTATAAGAGCAAGAGCGTATAAAATGAAATCCTAAAATTTAACTCCCATAATTAATACATCATCAATCTGCTCGCTGCCTGCTTTCCAGGTAAGCATTGTATGATCAATAATTTCTTTTTGCTCATTCATAGGCAGCGCGCTATTGGAAGATAATAATTGAAGCAATCGCTTGGTCATAAATTTTTTATTTCTAGGACCGCCAAACTGGTCAACAATGCCATCAGAATAAAGATATATTTGATCACCTTCCGCTACATCAAATTCATTTAAAGCAAATTCAATATTTTCGGAAACATTGCCACTAATGCCATAAGAAGAACACTTTATTTTTTCGATATTATTTTTAGTAGCGATAATAAGGGGACGCCCTGCACCAGCGTATTGCAGTTTTTTTTCCTTTTTATAATAGGTGCAAATTGCTAGCTCCAATCCATCTTCAATAGTGATGTTAGAAAATTCATTTCTAAATGCTTTTCTTAACTCGCCAACCATGGAGTGCAAAATTAAATTTGGTGTTATAATTTTTTTTGTATCAATTATATTATGAATAATAGTTGCACTAATCATGCACATCATGGCTCCAGGAACACCGTGTCCGGTGCAATCTCCACAAATAAGAATGATTTCATTTCCAACATCTTTTATTAAATAAAAATCTCCTCCTATGGATTCCTTTGGACGAAAAATAACAAAGTTTTCTTTAAATAAAGAATTAATAACTTCTGTTTTTGGTAAAATAGCTTGTTGTATATTTTGTGCATAACGCAAACTAGCAGAAAAATCGCTATTTAATTCTTTAAGTGATGACTGTTCTTCTGTTAAAGTTTTAAATACTTTTTTATTATCCTTATATTTTGAACTTAATTTTACGCATAACTTTAGTTTTGCTTTAATCAAAGGAGGATCAACCGGCTTTGCTAAAAAATCAATAGCACCAGCATTTATACCATGTATAACTTTTTCTTTATCAGACCCTAAAGCCGACAGAAAAAGTATAGGAATATTTTTAGTAAAATCATTTTTGCCAAGTATGTTTGCCACTTCAAAGCCATCCATTTCGGGCATTTGAACATCAAGTACAATACAATCATACTGAATTTTAGAAGCCATTTCTAAAGCTAAAGCACCCGAAGTAGCTTTGTGTATTATGTAGCCTTCAAACTTCAAAACAGCGTTTAAAGAAAAAATATTATCCTCCAGATCATCCACAATTAAAATAGTTGGTATGTTGTTTTGTAAAACATCACCACGTTTTATTTGAGATATATAGGCTGTAATTGAATAATTTGCAGCATCAATAAGCAAAGCCGAAATTTCAGAAATATCTGCTATTGCATGGGGGCTAAATAAATTTATGGCAGCCATAGGCATGGTTGCAACTTTAGCCGATTCGGGAGATTGTACAATACTTAATCCACCATTATCATGAATTTTTTTTAAGCCAAGGGCACCATCAGCATTTGCACCAGAAAGCAAAATACCAACACAGCAATTACCATATACTTTTGAAAAACATTCAAATGCAATGTCAATACTGGGTCTCGAATAATTCACTTTTTCAGAATAATCCAACGAACAAATTCCTTCATCATCAACAAGCAAATGATAATCGCCTGGAGCAATATAAATATGCGCTGGTTTAAGTTGCATTTTATCTTGTATTTCCATTACGGGAATTTGTGCATTCCTACTTAAAATAACCTCTAGATGCTGCTCCACTGTATTTTTTCGATGAAGCACCACAACGATTATAAAAGGATAATCAGCAGGAATAAATGGAAAGATATTCATAATCACTTCAATACTTCCCGCTGAACCACCAAGTATAATTACTCCTTCTTTTTCCATATCTTCCATCTGTCATTTACAACTTGCATTTTACTGTCAATTGGCGAAAGCCTCAATGTTTCTTTTGAACCAATTGCTAAAATACCATTTTGGGTGAGGCTATTATAAAACATTTGCAACACATTATCTTGCAAGGTTTTATTAAAATAAATCAATACATTTCTGCAAACTATTAAATCAAACTGGTTAAATGCATTATCTGAAACTAAATTATGCGTGCTAAAAATAATTTTAGACTTTAAATCTTCATTCATCAAAATTTCTCCGTTAAGCACAGTATAATACTCAGCTAATTTCTTAGTTCCTTCACTTTCTCTATAATTAAATTCGCTTTCTTTAAACGACTCAATACTATATTTTCCAGATTTTGCAGTATCTAAAACCGATTGATTAATATCAGTTGCATAAATGATACTTTTATCTAACAAATTATGTTCTTTTAGTAAAATAGCCATTGAATAAACTTCTTCGCCAGTTGAACAGCCTGCATGCCAAATTTTAATTACTGGTAACTTATTTAGTTCCGGTATTAAATCACTTCTGATGGCCGCAAAAAAAAGCGGATCTCTAAAAACTTCAGTTACGTTAACAGTAACTTCTTCAATTAAATTATTAATCATCGAAGAGTCATTCATTAAATCTTGCAACAATTGATTGAAGTCTGAAATTTTATTTAAATCAATATAACGCTGAAATCTTCTATGCAATGATGGCATTGAATAATCAGAAAAATCATAACCACTGTAGTCATTAATGAGCACAATAAGTTCATCAACTTCTACAGCTCCAATTTTAAAAGTAGGAATTGATGTCATGCTTTACTTATTAGGTCATTAATTTTATTAAGCAATACATCAATATCAACAGGTTTAGTGCAATAATCATCAGCGCCCGCTTCCATGCACCTTTCCATATCGCCTTTCATGGCTAACGCAGTAAGTGCAATTACTTTATTATTTTTTAATTGTTCATCGTTTCTTAATATGCCTAATGTTTCAAAACCATCCATCAAGGGCATCATCATATCTAACAATACAACATCTACTGTTAGCTGTTGTAGTTTTTCTATACACTCTTTTCCATCATAAGCAGTTTCAACTTTAATTTTTTTTGCTTTAAGATAGGCAGATAATGCAAAAATATTTCGTTCATCATCATCTACTAATAATACTTTTATTTGCGCATTCATTTTACTTATTTTTTATCATTATTTAATATCCAAATTTTAGCTAATGAAATAAGTAAGTCGGCATCAATTGGCTTTGACATATAATCTGAGGCGCCGCTTTTTATACATTTTTCGCGTTCATCAGCTTGTGTTTTTGCTGTTAATGATATGATAGGAATATTTTTTCCGTTGTCATGCTCCCTAATTTCCTTAATGGCTTCATAGCCATCCATTTCAGGCATCAACACATCCATTAATATGAGAGAAATATCTTTGTTATTTTTCCATAAATCAATGGCTTGTTTTCCATTAGCAGCTTGTATCACTTGTACTTTTTGAGTTTCTAAGATTTTACTAATTGAAAATCTATTTTCTGCATCATCATCAACCAATAAAATTTTCTTATGCTCTAACGTTTTTGATGAAATTATTGCAGGACGCATTGTTACTGTAAAATCTTTTTTAGTAATATAATGCAGAAAAAGGGACATTTCATCGATGATATTGGAATAGCTTTTTACTATTTTTAAGATGAAAGCATCATTGTATTGATTTATTCTTTTTATATCTAAAGTTGAAAAATAAGTATTTCTTAATATAATTACAGGCATCAATTTATTTGGTAAAACTTGCGTTAATTTTTCTAATAAATTGGGGATTTTAGATTTTCTTGTGTCAGTATCAATTATAATTGCATCAAAGCCAAGGCTGCCAAATAAAGAATCAATTACCTTATCTGGATCAAAGGAAACAATTTCAATCTGACGTTCTTTTAAAAAGGCTGTCATTGCCATAGCATGTTCTTTCTTATCAGAAAACAAAGCTACTTTTCCGGTTTCTTTTGATGCTATTTCCTCGAGCGAACGAAATACATTTTGCATATTATCAACAGAGAGAGGCTTATTGGTAAAATCAATGGCACCAAATTCTCTGATAGTTTTTGAATCTATATCCTGCGAGGAAACTATATGAACAGGAATATGCTTTGTTGCAGCAAAATCTTTCAACTCTTTTAACACCTCCCAACCACTTTTTTTAGGAAGGTGCAAATCTAAAATAATACCTATGGGAATATATTTTTTAGCCAATTCAAGTGCCTGATTACCATCAAGTGCTACCAATACTTTATATCCTCTACTTTTTGCTGAATCTTGCAAGATTTTTACAAAGTAAATATCATCTTCAACAATTAAAATAGTTTTATCTTTTTTCTCTATCAATAGCCTATCATCGTCAACTAATATAGCAACATCAGCTTCATTATCACCTGATAAATCAGGTGCTACTGAAAAATTTAAGATCCCACTATTTTTTGCAGGTTGTTTTTTTATATCTTCCAACGAATACGTTATTGGAATTGTTAAAGTAAAATTGCTTCCAACACCTGTTTCGCTTTGTAAGCTAATTTCGCCACCAAGCAAATTTGCAATTTCTTTACTGATAGAAAGTCCTAAACCTGTGCCACCATATTTACGTTTTGTAGAACCATCGGCTTGTTGAAAGGCTTCAAAAACCAATCCTTGCTTTTCTTTTGGAATACCAATTCCTGTATCAAGCACCGAAAAAGAAATTGTATCCTCTTGTAAATTATATGAAATGGTAAGGTTTACTTTTCCCTTTAGGCTAAATTTAAATGCGTTTGATAACAGATTTTTTATCACCTGATCAAGTCGCATTTTATCTGTGTACATACTTTCAGGACAATCAGAATTTACAAGCACCTTAAATTCAATTTCCTTATCTTTTGCAATTGGATTAAATAAAGATTGAATATCGCCTGCAAATTTATTTACATCCAAAGTTTCGGCATTAACGTCCATTTTTCCGGACTCAATTTTAGATAAATCTAAAATATCATTAATCAGCTCTAACAAACTATTTCCTGCTTTATTAATAACAGCTGAATATTCTATTTGATCTTCACTTAAATTATCCTCTAAATTATCTTTGAGTAATTTACTTAGCAATAGTATGGAATTAAGCGGGGTTCTTAATTCGTGACTCATATTAGCTAAAAACTCCGACTTGTATTTACTGCTTAAGGACAGTTGATCTGCTTTTCGTTTCAAATCGGTTGTAGCAGCAACTAATAAATTATTTTTTTCGTTAAAGGCATGATTTTTTTCCTCAACCAACTTCGTTTTTTCTTCTAGTTCTTTATTACTCTGCATCAACTCTTCTTGCTGTACGCGCAATTCTTCGTCAGATGCTTGTAATTTTTGTGTTTGTGCCTCTAACTCAGTATTAGATTCTTCTAATTCTCTTTGCGAAGCAAGTAATAATTCTGTTTGCTTTTTTAAGGCTTCGCTTTCTTTTTGTTTTGTAATATCAAAACGAATGGCTACATACTTTTCTATTTTTCCATCTTTATTTTTAAAGGGCATAATAGTAGTTTCTACCCAATAATACTTGCCAGTTTTACTCACATTTAATATTTCACCTTGCCAAACAAGTCCGGTACTAATTGCTTTCCACATGCCTTTAAACAAACCATCAGGTTGTTTTCCGGATTTAAGAATTTTGTGATTTTTACCAATTAATTCTTCTCTGGAGTATTCTGAAATAGAGCAGAAAAAATCATTGACGAAAATAATATTTCCATCAGCATCCGTTTCTGAAACAATAGCTGCTTTATTTAAAACTGAAACTTGTTGATTTAAATTTAACGTTGTACTTTCAAGTTGCTTTTTTAATGCTTCACTTTCTTTTTGTTTAGTGATATCAAAACGAAGAGCTACGTATTTTTCTATTTTGCCATCTTTATTTTTAAATGGCATAATGGTTGTTTCTACCCAATAGTACTTACCAGTTTTACTTATATTAAGTATTTCTCCTTGCCACATTAAACCTGAGCTGATAGCCTTCCACATACCAATAAAAATCCCCTCAGGTTGCTTTCCGGATTTTAGAATACGGTGATTTTGACCAATGAGTTCTTCTCTAGAGTATTCTGAAATTTCGCAGAAAAAATCATTAACAAAAATGATGTTTCCATCCGCATCTGCTTCGGAAACAATGGCTGTTTTATTTAAAACTTCAACTTGCTGATTTAAGTTAAGCGTCAGTTTGTCTAAATCAATCCTTTGTTGTTTTAATTCAGTGATATCGTAACCAATTTTAATTATTTTGTAAACCTTACCATTTTCATCAAATACAGGATTGTAGCTTGCTTGCAACCAAACAACTTTATTATCTTTTGTTGTTCTGCAAAATTCGCCAGATTCACTTTTACCATCATTTAAACTTTTCCAAAAACTTTTATATTCAGCATCATAATCAATTTCTTTTGCTACTAATAGTTTATGATGATGTCCAACTAGTTCATGACTTTCAAAGCCCATTATTTTTAAGAACAAGTCGTTTGCCTTTTGCACAATACCTTTTGTATCAAATTCAATAACTAAAGTAGCTTTGTTAATGGCTGTAATTTGATTTTGTAATTCTTGTTCTTTTTTATCTAATTCAACTACTAATTTTTCTAATTCGGATTTTGCCAAAATAGTGTTTATGTATATGGCGATAGCTTCGGTAACATCATCAATAAAACGCAGTTCAACCGCCGTAAATGAATTTAGTTTGCCAATTTCGGCAAGCCCTACCATTTTATTAGAAACAAATAAGGGGATAATTACTAATGATGCAGCTTTTGCAGAACCTAAAGAAGTAGAAACTTTAAAATAATCTTTATCAACATCATTTAAAACAACTACTTTTTTTTGCGTTAATGCTTTCCCAATAAATGAATTATCTTTTTCAATAATTGAAGGTACTTGCCCTGTAGTTCCCGATGCGAGCACCAATGACAAGCTAGTTTCAGATGTTGAAATATAAAACGTTCCAAGTTGACTGCCCAAAAATTCGGAGAAAAAAGAAAGGATTTCGTTCCCGATTGCATCCGCTTTTTTCTCACCTCTTAAAATGTCATTCAGGCGTTCTTTGCCATTTTGCATCCAGCTATTTTCGTTGTGCTGTTCTGTTAAATGAGCCAAATTTTCATGCATTTCATGAATGGCTTTTCCTACTGAATCTGTCTTCGACATGGTATTTAAATAATAACTAAGTAATTGATTTTATTTCAAAAAAAACTAAATTAAGCCAATAAAAATTCGCTTAATTCAGTTTGTTTTATGGGTTTTACTAAAAAAGCAAGCATCTTTGTTTTTAAAGCGCGGGCATATGTTTTTTCATCGCTATTGCCAGAAACGAAAATAACTTTTACATCTTTTATTTCATTCAATAAAATGGCCGTTTCAATGCCGTCTATTGGGCCTTCTATTCTAATATCCATTAAAATAAAATCAAGTGTATTTTCTTTTGCAAAAGTTAATGCATCTACACCATTATCAAAGCAAGCCACCACTTCACAATTGCAATTAACCACATATTGCTCATTTAAGTATGCGAGCAATTGGTCATCTTCAACAATCATTACTTTCTTCTTCATTTTTTAATTTTATTGTAAAAAGAAATCGTATTTAATTAAAGATTAAAGTTTTGCTTTAACTTTTTTTGTAAATATATCAATTAAATCCAAGGCAAGAAATTATTATTTTTATTGATTAAGGAAATTGCAATCTCCAAACAAAATGCATAGCAATTAATGCAATTTACTGCAGCACTAATAATTTTATGGAGAAAATATAGTCAAGCAATTTTTTCGAACTATTGCTTGTTAAAACTAGTAAAGAATTAAATTAATGCGATAAGGCGTTTGCCATTTTTAATGCTTGCGTTGGGGCTAAAATAAAGCCCTAAACATTTAAAAAAAGCACTTTCAAGTAGTATGTATAAATATTATTAAGTTTTTTTTTTACAAACTAAATACCCTTGAAATATTAAACCCAATTCTTAATCCCCAATTTTTTAGAGAAGTTGCTGTAAATGGCAAGAATTGACTTTCGATCATACCTTGTGAATTGGCTAAATGCATTTGAAATACGTGACCGCCTGTTTCTATATCAATACCAAAAGCTATAGGATTGTAATACAATGAAGCTCCTGCAGCATCTTTTTGAGCTGCATAATCAGTGGTAAGCCTGTAAGCATATTCAGCAGTAAAGGCCATACGTTTGGTAATTTTCACACGCCCTACAAAAGCCAAAGCAAACATATCGTTTTTATCAACCGCACGCTCCACCAAATTAAAATGTACCATTGTAGGTGCCAGTTGTATAGTAACTTTATCTCCAAACTTGCGCGCAAACATGGCTTGAAAACAATAACTCATTCTATTGGTTGCTGGGTCGTATCTATTAAAACCATTAATTGCCGCATTAGGATCCTTCGCAGTAATGTAATAGGTTCCTGCTAAAAGCGTAATGCTTAAAGGATTTTGTTTGCCAACAGTTTGACGCAACAAACGGTATTTTGCATAAGCATCAACTGTTTTATTAATATTTGTACGGCCTAATCCGAAATTAAATCTACCATCAACACAATATTCTAAACCCATACGAATGCTTGCTCCTCCATCTAAACCATAAGCATTTGCGCCACCAGATTTGATGTCACCAAAACGATGTGAGATACGGTACTCGAGCACCCTTTTGCCTTGCGTTTCTATGGTATGCATATTAATTAAACGAGTGCCCTTGAAGGATGCAGTAACAAATTCTTTTCCTTTGGGCGCTTCCGATTCCATTAAACTATTTAAATCTTGCGCTTGAACGCAGCAATTAAAGGTAAAACCGAGTAAGGCAAACAATGTTAATTTGTAACTTATATTCATATCAAAGGGGCTGTTTAATGTATTTTTATTGAAAGCAATTAAAAATTCAAATATAAGAAAATCTTTAAATTAAAAGGACTAATTCAACTTTTTATTAAATCAGAAAATTGTTGAAATAGATATCTGCTATCAAGCGGACCAGGTGCAGCTTCTGGATGGTATTGCACACTAAACATAGGTTTATTTTTTACTTGTAAACCTTCTATGGTATTGTCGTTTAAATTGATATGGGTAACTTCAACATCAGCATTTAATTTTACACTTTCAGTTGAAACCGAGAAACCATGATTTTGAGATGTTATTTCACAATGCCCGGTAATTAAGTTCTTCACAGGATGATTAATGCCTCTATGCCCATTTTTCATTTTGTATGTATCAATTCCAATGGCTTCTGCAAGCAATTGATGACCAAGACAAATACCAAATAGCGGTTTATTCGTTTTTAAAATTTGCTGAATAACATTTACTTCACTCTTCATCACTGATGGATCGCCAGGACCATTGCTTAAGTGGTAAGCATGTGGTTCCCATTTTTCCATTTCTTCCAAAGAAGTATTGTAAGGAAAAACCATTAATTGCAAATCTTCAGCCGCTAAGCATCTCAGGATATTTTCTTTAACCCCATAATCTAAAACAGCTACTTTTTTACTTGCATTATTACTTCCATATAAGTATGGCTTTGTTGTTGAAACTTTACTTGAAAGTTCTAACCCTGCCATGTTGGGAACAGCTTGCAGTTGCGCTTGCAGCCAATCAATATCATCTGATTCAGAAGAAATAATAGCATTCATTGCACCTTTATCTCTAATATGACGCACCAATGCTCTGGTATCAATATCACTTATTCCAACTTTATTTTGTTCCGTTAAATAATTTTGCAGACTATCTTTAGCGCCGGGTCTAGAATAGGTTTGGCTAAAGCTTTTCACTATGAGTCCTTCTATTTTGATGCTATTAGATTCATACTCCTCTGATTTTACACCATAATTCCCAATGTGCACATTATTCATCACAATGAGTTGACCAAAATAAGAAGGGTCTGTAAAAATTTCTTGATAGCCTGTCATACCCGTATTGAAACAAATTTCACCGGTGGTAGTGCCTATTTTACCAATCGCCTTTCCGCGATATACACTGCCATCTGCAAGCAATAATGTAGCCTTTTTCCTTTGAAAATCGGCTGTATTTTTAGTTGTATTTACTAAGGACATAAGAATTTCTTTGGAACGCAAATTAACATCTTTAAAGGCAGTTCCTAAAAAGTAATTTTAAAAGATTGTCAACAATTAAAAACAATAAACAATCGTTTATTTGTGAGAAAATATGTAAAAATGTACTTTATTTGATGGTAGGAGGTTCAACAAAATAACTACATTTGTGGTTTAAAATCGTTATTATAAATTCACAATGGATATTTTCGAAAAAATTAAAAACAACAGAGGACCAATAGGGCAGCATGCAAAAGAATCACATGGCTATTTTACTTTCCCTAAATTAGAGGGAGATATTGGGCCACACATGATTTTCAGAGGACGTAAGCGACTCAATTGGAGTTTAAACAACTACTTAGGTTTAGCGAACCATCCTGAAGTTAGAAAAGCAGATACAGATGCTGCAGCTGAATTTGGCTTTGCCTCTCCTATGGGCGCTCGAATGATGAGTGGCAACTCAAACTATCACGAACAATTAGAAAATGAACTTTCGGCATTTGTTGGCAAGGAAGATACTATACTTTGTAACTTTGGTTATCAAGCCACAGTAAGCTCAATTGATTGCTTGGTTGACAGAAGAGATGTAATTGTATATGATGCAGAGTCACATGCTTGCATATTAGATGGTGTTAGATTGCACATGGGCAAGCGTTATGTTTTTAAACATAATGATATTGAAGATTGTGAAAAACAACTAGAGCGCGCTACTAAGCTAGCTGAGGAAACTGGTGGTGGCATTATGCTGATTACTGAAGGTGTATTTGGAATGCGCGGAGATCAAGGAATACTGAAAGAAATAGTTGCTCTTAAAAGTAAATTCGATTTTCGTTTGTATGTTGATGATGCACATGGCATAGGCACAATGGGTAACAATGGTGGTGGTACAGGTGTTGAACAAGGTTGCCAAGATGGTATTGATATTTACTTTGGTACTTTTGCTAAATCATTCGCATTAATTGGCGGATTTATTAGCAGCGATGAGCAAGTGGTTGAATATTTAAGATACAATATGCGTTCTCAAATTTTTGCTAAAAGTTTACCATTGCCATTGGTAGTTGGTGCGCTTAAACGTTTAGAGTTGATGCGCAATCATCCTGAATATAAAGAAAAATTATGGGAAATTACACGTGCCTTACAAAGTGGGCTTGTTAAAGCTGGTTTTGATATAGGAGTAACAAATTCGCCTGTAACGCCGGTTTATATGAATGGCTCAATTCCTGAAGCAACTAATTTAATTATTGATTTAAGAGAGAATTATGATATTTTTTGCTCTATGGTGGTTTATCCTGTTGTTCCAAAAGGTATGATTATTTTAAGACTTATTCCAACAGCTGTGCATACAATAGAAGATGTAAATTATACAATTGAATCCTTCTCTAAAATTGTTGATAAACTTAAATCTGGCCAATATATGGCTGATAAAATAGCTTCTGTTTAAATTTAGTTTTATCTACATTATACACTAAAACCTTGACCACAAACAGTCAAAATTTAAAAGCTATTGCTGATACTAAGCAAGCTGTACGAGAAATATTTCTACAATATTTGGAAGTGCATGCACATAGAAAAACACCAGAAAGATTTGCTATTTTAGACGAAATATACAGTCATGATGGGCATTTTGATATTGAGTATTTGTATGTTTTAATGAAGAATAAGAAGTACAGGGTAAGTAGAGCTACACTCTACAACACAACTGAACTATTATTAGACTGTAAGCTAATAACCAAACACCAGTTTGGTAAAAACATTGCCCAATTTGAAAAATCATATAAATATAAACAGCATGACCATTTGATTTGTCAAGATTGTGGCAGGGTATTAGAGTTTTGCGACCCAAGGATTCAACAAATTCAAACAATGACAGAACAACTATTAAATTTTAAAATCACTCACCATTCGCTTAACTTTTTCGGAAAATGCAACAATTTAGCTGAAAAAGGAACATGTGAACACTTAACAAATTCTAAAAATGGCATTTGAATACGATGTAAAAAATGAATCAGGTTACGACATTATTTACCTGAAAGGTAACCTTATGGAAAAGAATGAAGCTCAGGCTATGCTCGATGAAATCAATGAAATGATTACACAAGGTCAAAATAAATTCTTACTCCATTTAAAGGATTTAAAATACATGAATAGCAGTGGCATTGGTGTAATGATTGGAATTTTAACTAAAGCACGCAATGTTGGTGGAGAAGTTGCTGTAACTGGCTTATCGCCTAAAATGAATCAGTTATTGGTTGTTACAAAATTAAATTCTGTTTTTAAAATTACTGAAAGTATTAAGGAAGCGGCTCATTTGCTCATAAAAATATAAAATTAATAACGTATTGAATTAACATGAAAGTTGACGTATTATTAGGATTACAGTGGGGCGATGAAGGTAAAGGAAAGATTGTTGATGTGTTAACACCATCATACAATATGATTGCTCGTTTTCAGGGCGGACCAAATGCAGGACACACTTTAGAATTTGATGGCATTAAACATGTGCTGCACACTATTCCTTCAGGAATATTCAGAGCCAATACCATGAATGTGATTGGCAATGGCGTTGTAATTGATCCTGTTATTTTTAAACGTGAAATTGAAGCAATTGAAAAGTTAGGTGTGGAAACAGCTAAATGCTTGGTTATTTCAAAGAAAGCCCATTTAATACTGCCTTCACATCGTCTTTTAGATGCTGCCTCTGAAGCTGCTAAAGGGAAAGAAAAAATTGGTTCTACCTTAAAAGGAATTGGACCAACTTACATGGATAAAACAGGCCGAAACGGTTTAAGAGTAGGCGATATTTTATCGCCAAACTTTATGCATAAATACAATACACTTGTTAGTAAACACATGCAATTACTGGCATTTTACGATTATAGTTACCAATTAGAAAAGTTGGAAGCTGAGTGGTTTGAAAGTTTAGCATTATTAAAGAAAATTCCACAAATCGATAGCGATTATTATTTGAATGATGCCTTAGTTGCAGGTAAAAATATACTTGCAGAAGGTGCGCAAGGATCTATGTTGGACATTGATTTTGGCACTTACCCTTTTGTTACTTCATCTACCACAACATGTGCAGGCGCTTGCACAGGATTGGGCATTGCTCCTAATAAAATAGGAAATGTAATTGGCATATTTAAAGCCTATTGCACGCGCGTAGGCAGTGGCCCCTTCCCTACTGAATTAAACAACCAAGAAGGTGAAGACATGCGTAAGGTTGGCAATGAATTTGGATCAACCACCGGAAGAGCAAGAAGATGTGGTTGGTTAGATTTACCAGCTTTAAAATATGCCATTATGGTAAGTGGCGTTACTGAATTGGTAATGATGAAGGCCGATGTACTTAGTCAATTCGACAAAATAAAAGTTTGCACAGCCTATAAAATTGGGGATGAAATTTCTTCAACTTTCCCTTATGATTATGAAGCAGAAGGTGCTGAACCTATTTACACTGCTTTGCCTGGTTGGAACACAGATTTAACTGCTATTGAGAGCGAAGCTAATTTTCCAAAGGCATTAACCGACTATATTTCATTTATTGAATCAGCAGTGAATGTGCCTATAAGCATTGTATCTGTTGGTCCAAATAGAAGCCAAACGATCATTAGAAAAAAATAAGTCAATTGTTTTTTATTTACAGCTTATTTATTGCCAGTAAAAACAAATTCACTTTCAACACAGGTAAAATTCTTACTTTGAATTTAAAGAAAGGCACAAAAAACAATGACTTTGCATTTCCAATTTTAATTGGTTTTGCGCTAGCGTTCACAGTTTTGAATGTTCGCGCACAGCAGGTGAGCAAGATTGAAATTATAAATGCCGATTCCTTTGAATTTGATGAAGAACTTGGCAATGGAGCTAAACGGCTCTTGGGGCATGTGCAATTTAAACAAGATAATGTTTTAATGTTTGCCGACAGTGCCTATTATTACGATAATAATGCACTTGATGCTTTCGGAAATATACATATTAATCAAAACGATAGCGTTCACCTTTATGGTGATTTTTTAAAGTATAATGGCAATACAAAACTGGCTACAATTACAGGAAAAGTGGTTACTTTAAAGGATAAAGAAATGACATTAACCACCACCCAGCTCGATTTTAATATGCAGTTGAATATTGGCTTTTACAACAAGTCAGGAAAAATTACTACCAAAGAAAATACACTTACTAGCAAAAACGGCTATTACTACAGCAGTCAAAAAAATCTATTTTTTAAAAAGGATGTGGTGTTGGTAAATCCTGATTATAAAATGTATTGCGATTCATTACGTTATAATACAATCACCGAAACCGCCTTTTTTAATGGCCCTACTCATATCATTAGCAGCGCTAATAAAATTTATTGCGAAAATGGTTGGTACAATACTAAACAAGATAAAGCTCAGTTTAATAAAAACGCTTGGTTAAAAAACAAGGAACAAAAATTACATGGCGATAGTTTGTTTTATGATTCAAAAAATGGGTATGGCAAAGCCTTAAAAAATGTGGAAGTGCTCGACAGTGCGCAAAAAATAAGTATCAGAGGAAATTTTTTGGAGTATTTTGAACGCTCAGAAAAATCAATTGTTACTGACAAGGCTGTGATGATACAATATTTTAAAACCGACACCTTGTATTTGCATGCCGACACTTTAAAAGCAACCTACGACAGCACTTATTTTGCTTTGAAGAAAACAAAAGAAACAGAGGAAATACGAAAAAATAAAGGCAAAAAAGACAGCAATATAAAAGTACAAATGGAGGATTCGGTTGCATCTGCCCACCGCATGATTTATGCACATTATAAGGTAAAATTCTTTAAAAACGATTTACAAGGCTTATGCGATTCTTTAGTATACAGTGCCTCTGATTCTTTGATGCGACTATTTTCTAAACCTATACTTTGGAGTGATGCCAACCAACTTACAGCTGAATTTATTAATATTAAATTGTACGATGGCAAGATTTTTCAATTGAGAATGAACAACAATGCCTATGTTATTTCACAATATGATAGTGTGAGATTCAATCAAATAAAAGGTAAAAAAATGATTAGTTATTTTATTGAAAATGACATGCGAAAAATTGATGTGAACGGAAATGGTGAAACTGTTTATTATATTAAAGATGATAATGATGGTTCGCTTTCAGGTGTAAATAAAGCTGAATGCAGTGATATGGCCATCTATATTAATAACAATAAGGTAGAAAAATTAAAGATGTTTAAAAAACCTTCAGGCATTATGCATCCTCCAAAGGAGGTGAATCCTAAAGATATGTTGCTAAAAGATTTTAGTTGGTATAAGGAATATAGGCCAACAAAAGCAGAAGAAATATTTGAATGGAAAGATTTTAAAACTGATAATACCAAAGCAAAAAAGAGGAAAAAATAATTTATTTTTTCCTCTTTTTTTTAACCCTAATCTTACTATTATTCCTGATTATAAACTTTAATTGTAACAATATAATCTTTCAACACTTTAATTTGATTGACTCTACTTAAACCAGCCAAATTATTTTTCTTGTTAAGTTTAAAGCCTTCTTCAAGTGAGTCTTTGGCTAATTCTTGAATAATTGAAATGATACTTTGAGATTTTACAGCAAATGCAGCGCCTTCGGTTTCTGTTTGCTTGCCGCTAATTAATCCAATAATGTTTCCTTTGTCATCCAAAAGCGGACCACCACTGTTGCCCGGATTTACAGGTATTGATATTTGATAAGAAACAGTATCACCTTCAAAACCTGATGCAGCGCTAAGTGCACCTTCGCCATAAACCATATCTTCTCTTGGAAAACCTAACGTAAACACGTGTTCACCAATGTTTCCTGATTTATCAGTAAAACTGTATGGAAGCGTTTTGTATGCCTCAAAATTAGAAGAAACAACTTTTAATATTGCAATGTCAGATTGTTCGTTTCTAAAAACTGTAACAGCCTTAAAGGTTTGTGCATTTTGATTTTGGATAAAAACAGAATCGGCATCCTTTATAACATGCAAACTCGTAATAAAATAACCATCATTGGTAAGAGCAAAGCCTGTTCCAATGTAGTTTGCAGGAGCAATTTCTTCTTTTTTAGGTGTATTTAAATTATTGATTAAAGCGCTTTGTGAGCGTTTAATTCTATCCATATCTTTTCTAAGTGCTTTAAAATTTGCACTTTGACGAATTTGTACTTTTTGAAAATTGATATAAAGAATAGTAGAAATAGCCACCAATAATGAAACAGAAGCAGCCACTGCCATTGTTTTATAGTGTTGAATCCAAAATATTTTAAGTTTATTTTGTTGGTTTTGTGGCATTTCAGCAAAAGTATCTTGATGTATTTGCTCAAGCTTTTGTTTAAGCCTCACTCGCTCGCCATAAGCGTTGAGTGACACATTCATTTTTTTATGCGCTAATAATAGTTGTAAAAGTTCACTGTCAGCTTGAAGTTTAGTTTCAAACATGTTGGTTTCGTTGACAGATAATTTGCCTTCGAGGTACTTTTCTATTTCCTCCCAATCCTTTCCCGTTTTCATAATTCTAATCTTTCTTCTTGTTTAAAAAATAACTTCTTTAATCTCATTAAACACTTATATTTTTGTGTTTTTGCATTATCGGCGTTGGTGTAGCCAAACTTTTCTGAAATTTGCCCCATGCTTAATTGTTTAATATAAAAATCTTCAATTAAGGTTTTGCATGGCTCTCCCAGTTCACTCAGCGCCATCGACATTTTACCAAACTGCATTTCTCTTTCCTCCATCTGTGCTGCTTCACTGTCATCTATTGCAATAAAGCCTTCAAAATCTGTAATTTTACCAACAATGGCAGTGGCTTTTTTAATTTTTTTCAGCCACATTAATCTGCTTACAGAATACAAGTAAGTTTTTATTTTACAATTCAGTTCAAAGTTTTGATCTTTAATATTCTGATAAAAAACAATGATGGCTTCCTGAAAAATATCTTTTGCATCATCCTCACTCCCACTATTTGTTATAATAAAATGGTTAATTGACCCAAAATACAATTTATAAAGAACGTTTAGCACACTATCGTCATTGTTGCGCAAGGCAGCAATAATTTGCTCGTCTGAATTATCTATTTCATTCATCTTAGTATGCGTTCTTTATACTTTTAAAGTTGTAAAGGTAACCCAAATAAAAAAAATATTTACCTATTGGGTTACCTTTTATTTTTTTTGGAATAAAGAGCATAATTATTAATTAACCAATTAAACTAAACAAAATGAAAAATTTATTTAAGTTCGTTTTCGCTGCAGTTACTGTAGCAATGTTATCAACTGCTTGTGGTGGTGCTAAAACTGAAGAAGCTGCAACTGAAGCTACTGAAGCTGTTGCTCCAGTTGAAGAGGCTGCTCCAGTTGAAGAAGCTGCTGCTCCTGCTGATTCTGCTGCTGCTCCAGCTGCTGAAGCTGCTCCAGCTGAAGCTGCTCATTAATTCTAAACGAATTTACCGTTTAAAAGCCTTCTCCAAAAGAGAGGGCTTTTTTATTGGATGAGCATTTGATAAAAACCTAATCCAAAATTACTGTTACAGCTTTTATAATCTATAAACTCATCAGCATTAGGGCTTTGCAATTGATTTTGCATGTATAAAGCAAGTTCAATGAAATCTTTGGGCTTAAAAAATGTTACATTTTCTTTTATTTGTTCGCGATGAACTAAAATATCTGACAGTAAAATCCACTTATTTAATGCCTTGGCATCTTCAACCACGGTGCTCCAGCCTTCAAACAGGGAAGGTTGAATAATAGCCATGCTATTTTTCATTAAACAAAGCTGTTCCTCTCGGGGAATAAATCCTAAAAAACTGACCACATCTAACAATTGATGTTCCAATACAAATTGTTTTAATTCATTGGTATAGGCAGGTGCTCTAAAATCATTTTCTTTTCCCGTAAAAATGAGTTGAAAATTGGCATGCGTTTTTCTTAATTCCAGTGCAGCATCCAATACCACCTTATGATTTTTATGCACCCAAAACTGGTTAGGCACCATAAAATAAGGTTCCAAAATGCTATACTTTACTTTAAGTTCATTTATTGAAATATGATCAAATTTTGGATGTACCACCGCAAAATTAACCACAAACATTGGATTTTTTGCCTGAGGATAAAAACTTTTAAAATCGCTTAAAGCGGCATGGCTACTGAATAATATTTTACTGTTTGCAGTTATTATTTCATTATAAACATGTTTTCTTCCCTCCAATTCTCGCTTAAAAAAAAGTTCAGGCATCATCAGTTCTTGGCAATCGGGTATCCAAAATATTTTTTTTGAATTGCTCAATAAATCTGTTTCCCAGCTTCTTCGTTGAATAAAAATATAGTCAACATCGCTATCGTTCATCCTTTTTTCGATCCAATTTTTATTTGAAATGGCTCTCGAAATTTTATTGATTACTTTCTCAATAGGATTAAACGCTGGAACATACTTTTTATGTGTGAGCCGCTTGTATCCTATAGCTTCAACTTTTTTTTGATCTTCGATACGATCTGTAAATAAAATTATTTCTGGTTGTTTCTCATCGGGTAGTGTTTTTAAGGCATGCAGCAGATTGAGGATATAATAACTACCTGCCACCCAAGATTCGTCATATTTAAAAACGAGACCTAGTTTAATTCGTTGAGCCATGCTGCGTATTTTTTTAAGCCTTCCTCAAGCGTTACCTTTGGCAAAAATCCCATATTTCTTAGTAAGGAAATGTCTGCTCTCCAATATTTCGGGTCAATATTATTTTCTACCCCAGAAAACTTTAATTTTATGTCAGTATTCAAGTTTTTTATGAATGTTAATGCAGCGCTATTTATCGCATATTCATTACCAGAGGCCACATTAATAGCGCCTCCATCAAATCTTCCATGCAAAATAACTTTTTCAAAAGCCAACATTAAATCATCAATATGAATAAAATCTCTTGTTTCATGGCCTGTTCCGTATAGTTCAATTAAATTGCCCTTTAATGATTTCTGATAAATATCCCAAAACAATTGCTTTTTTAAACCATTTCCATACACCGAAAAAACACGCAGACTCAAAGTGGCTAGTCCATCATTATTTGCACCTTCCAACAACAATTGTTCACTTAACAATTTATGCTTTCCGTATGGCGAAATAGGATTGGCTGGCGCATTTTCATTTACAGGTAAATTTGTAGGATTGCCATATACAGCAGCGCTAGAAAGATTAATGAATTTGCATTTTGGTTGAAACTTTTTTAATGCATTAAGCATTTTCTCGACATTTTTATAATTCAATCTATAATCTTCTTGTTCATTTTGCAATGAAAAAGCTACTGTAGAGCTGCCCGAAGCGTTGATGCAAACATCAAAACTTTCGGATTGAAATAGTTCTGTCAACTTTATTGATTCGATGTTTTCTGATGGTATTTCCGAGCTACCAATTTTAAGATCGCTGCCAATAACAGTGTATCTTTTTTCTTTAAAATACTTTAGCGCATTGCTTCCAATAAAACCATTGCTTCCTATAATAAGTATTTTCATAGAGAATAGCTGTTGATTAAAAAGGCTCAGATTGGCCACTTTCAAGATTAAAAACTGATAAGCCTTCAATTACTTGTATAGCATCATCAAAATTTAAATACGTGAGTTTGCCCTGTTGGTCTCGGCTTTCTCGAAATGTAGCTTGTTTGTAAGCTTGCTTTATCGACAATTCTTTTAGGCCTTTTAGTTGATCCTTTCTTACAAAAAAAGCATTGTTACCATTATTATTACAAGCTACAAGAGCATAATTTTTGGCAGTTGCCAACACTTGCAAAGCCTTTAGTGAAGCGCCATAAAACAAGTTACTGTAATGTGCCTCTGTTCTTCTAAAGTTGTTTTGATAAGGAATGGTAATTGCCCTTTCATTCCCAAATAAACTATTGTATTCTATAATGACGATAGTGGGCTGCACAACATCAATAGCATCCCAAATCCAGTAATCATTGCCATCAACATCAATCACCAATATACCTAATTCTTTATTCGCTGTATAAGTAGAAATAAGTTGGTTTATATTATCTTTAGTAATAAATACACACTCTGCCTGCAGCTGATATTGCCAGTACAAATTGCTTTGTTTTATTTGATTCACATTTGATGCTGAACCATCCATTACAAGACCCTTCCAGCAGTTATTGATGAGTAAAAACCTGGTGTTTGATTCAGTATAATTTTCAACTCCAAACTCTATGAAAGTGTGATGTTCAATTGCTAAATAATCAACCAAAAACTGGATGATTCCATCATCGCCCCATTGCGAAAAAACTTTAAATTCTGCCTGGTTTAAATCATTTAAAATGGAATCTTTATGGACCATATTTTGTTTGGCAATTGACTTGGCTTCAAGTATTTTTAGTTCTTGAATAGCCGTTTGTATTGCATTTAAATCGGCACTTAAAGGTTTAGCACTAGCATTGCTATTCATTTTACTAAATATGCTTTTGATTTTATTTTGGAGCATTTTTTCAATTTACTTTTTTCACAAAAACAGCAGGATTACCTGCAACCATCGTATAGGGTGCAACATCTTTTGTAACCACACTGCCAGCCGCTACAACAGCACCTTCGCCTATGGTAACACCTTTTAAAATAATAACATTAAAACTAATCCAAGCATTGTTATGAATAGTAATGGCTTTTGTTTCAATACTTCCTTTGTTTGCCCAAGGTCCTTTTTTTATCAATTCAAGATAGCGTTGACTTCTTTCCGAAGCATCTAATTCATGAGCTTGAGTGTCAATAACATTTACATTATGTGCTATTAAAACATCATTGCCAATTGTAATTTTTTCACCCGACCAAATTCTACTTCCATCACCAACATAAGAGTTATTACCAATGGTAATTTTGCCACCATATTTGTATATAAGTAAGGTGCCTCTGATGTGCGTATTTACTCCGATAGCGATGTTATCCGGATTATTTTGCATATTAGAAATGATGGTTTCGGGATAAAAAGTATAATCTGAGCCAATCACTTGTTGCGCATTTTTTTTAACTAAATCTTGCTGGTGCAACCTTATGATATAGTTTTGTAAAGAAGTGCGATAAATTATTCTTTGTAATAATTTAATGATGATTGTTTTCATTGCCTAAAAGTACACTTTTGATTTTATTGACAAAAGAATTAATCATTGAAGGCTTAGCATAGCCCTGTTGATAAAGCTTTTCGATTTTGCCTCTTATATGCTTTTCCTCCAGGATTTGAGGTGGAAAAGTACTTTCAGATAAACTTCTGATTGGGTTATTATCTGTTAAAAAATTTCCCTTTTTGCTGTGTGCTCCACTCCCATCAAAACCTTCATTAGCAATTAAATTAACCCCTGGCATTAAAAAAAACTGTTTCTGGCTAAAGTAATACAGATAAAATTCAACCGCCCACGATTGAATTATTCCCTGCTTGGTTTGTAAAAACATATCACTATAAACATGGCCATATACATTGAATAGCTGTTGTTCTTGCGTTGCAATTAAATCCAAATTAAGTTGATCTCGCTTTTTAATAAAATCGTCCCAAACTCGCTTATAGGTTGCCCATCCCCAACATGACCCTGTTCTTGTAAGGTAAGGTTGAATTTCATTAATGGGAAATGAATAGCCTGATATAGCCGCAATTCGAGGTTCATTTTCATACCTTATTAAGGCTTTATTCATAAAGTTTAAAAAATCTTTTCCCACAACAATATCATCTTCCAGTACAATTACACTTGTATTATTTTTAAGCATAAAGCTTAAACCATTTACAATTGAATTTGTAAGACCCAAATTTAGTGAATGTTCAAAAATTTGTATTGTTTTAAATCCTCTGATTGATTTAATAAATTCCCTAACTTCAAATACTTTGCTTTTTTGACTATCCGATTCATACTCATTTGCGCCATCACAAAATACATACAGGTCAGTATCATGAGCTCCGCGTGCTTTTCTCAGCGCCTCTATAGTTTTTATTGTGCGTTCTAATCTATTAAAAACAAAAAGGGCAACAGGTGTTTTCAAAATTTTAATTTAAGTTCAACTAATCAATTTAAAATAAATTCAAAGATAACCTTAAACTCTTTTATTAAGAGGAATTGAGTTGTTTTTGTATGAAGCATAAAATGCTAAGCCTTTATAAGTAGCTCTTGGTAAAGGTTTTTATATTGCTGAGCAACTTTGTTCTGGTTATACTCATTTCGGGCAGCTTCAATAATTTGATCTCTATCAAAAACGTATTTTCCACTAATAAAATTATTAACTTCGTTATAGAGTAATTCATGATTTACCTCGGATATAATTCCATTTTTACCATGATGTATAATTTCGGGAATTCCACCTACATTAAACGATAAAGCCGGAGTTCCACACAATATAGATTCGATAAGTACATTGGGCAAATTATCGGCCAAGGAAGGCATTAAAAAAAGATCGGTAGCATTGTAAATAATCGACATTAAAATTTCATCTTTTACATGGCCGAAATTGTGAATATTAATAACCGAAGAAAGATTACCGACGCAACAAAAATAAACATTATTACTATGACTGAAAGCATCAGTTAGTTTTAATAAATATTCAAAACCTTTTCTTTTGTTATCTATATTTGGACTGATGTAAGTAATTATTTTTTTATCGAGTGGAAATCCAAGAATTTCTTTGCAATGGTTTTTATTCATGGGTTTAAAAATTTTAGTATCATAGGCATATTTAATATGATGATGACTAAAATCTTTAGCAAAACTACTTTGTTTTGAAAGCTGCAAAAGCCAATTAGAAGGACTTACAATGTTAAGTTTACCGTAGGTTGCCAGTGCATTTTTTTTAATTTTAAGAAACTTTTGAGCAGTGTTTGGTTGAGCAATTTGCGGACATTGCCCACAATTGGAAGTAAAATTATTGCAATCCATACTATAATGACAACCACCCGTAAATAAATTCATATCATGAATCGTCCAAACAACAGGCTTTTTTATGGTTTTGAAAAAAAACTCATAATCAACAAATTCAGTTACCCAATGCAAATTAATAATATCAGCACTCATTATGAGTGGATGATTTTCGACTTTACAATTTGAATAAGGAGTTGAAAAAAGCTCAAAACCCGGTGGTTTGTCCTTAAGGAAACTTTGATCAACTCTATTAGGATCGGGTGTTAATTTTAACTCATTGGTTATACGCAATCCTTTTTTTAAAAGCTTCTGAAACCCTCTAATTTCAGGCTCTTTATACGCATTACTATCAGAATAATGTCCTGTTTTATGTAGAACTAAATGATGACTATCAAGACCTATAGATTTTAATGCACGGTGAATTCTATGGGCAGCGATACCTGCGCCTCCATTATCGAAAGTTGAAAGATGAACAATTTTCATAATTTACCAAACATTAAATATTTAATATTCTATTTTTGATGATTAAACTAAGCTCTAATTGCATAAATATTTAATTGCATATCCATGCCATTATACTGATTTATTTGCATAAAAGGATTTTGTGAAACCAAACCTGGTGTATTAATATTAACTTTAAAACCAGCACCTTTAAGAATTTGCAATAACTCAGCTAAATACTGCTCCTTACCAACAAATGAATGATATTCAACAAACATATTTTGCACATTTTTTAAATAAACCTCGGCCTCTTTTAACACCTCGAATTCTGCTCCTTCAATGTCAATTTTAAGTAAATCTACTTTATTATTTTTTAGGTAATTGGATAGTTTTATAGTTTGTATTTTGGTAACTTGGGCGTCTATCTGTGAAGTTAAAATTCTACCAGCATCTGCTCCTTCAGCATTAAATGTCAATTCTGTTTCTTCGGACCAAAGACCCTTTTTAATTAAACTTACATCTTTAAAACCAAAGGAATCCATGTTCTTTTGCAAAACTTGAAAAACATTTTCATCGGGTTCAAAAGCGATAATATTTGAATTACGAAACAACTGCTTAAAATAAATTATAGCCAACCCAATATTAGCGCCAGCATCAATGATTAATGGATTGGAATGATCGCATTTGAACTTATAAATTTCTTTCCTAAAAATTTCATCATAGATAAACAATAGAGAAGCACTATCAATGTATTGTAATTGATGATGTTTGAAATTTACAGTGCCTTTACTATATCTGGGCTTTTGCTTGAGCATAGCAATATCATTATATTTAAGGAAGTTTTGCTCGTTTTTATTGAAACTTCTTTTATCAACAATTAACTTTAATCTTTGGGGTAAAATACTATAAAAGATATGTGTTATTTTTTTACTTGCCATAAAAATTATCTTTTTTTAAGTAATTTAGCTGGAACACCACCATAAATGCAATTTGCTGGAACATCTCTATTGACAACACTTCCGGCAGCAATTACAGCACCTTTTCCTATATTAATACCATCAAGAATTGAGCAACCATGGGCTATCCAAACATCATCCTCAATGATGATTCCTTTGCTTGTATTTCCTTGAGAAATTATGGTTTTATTATTGTCTGCTATGTTATGATTACTGGGAATAATCATACAATGCCCTGCAATTAAAACATCATTTCCAATGGCAAGTCCACCATGCCCGTATAAAATGGTTTGAGCATTGATACTGCACCTTTTGCCAATTTTTATGTCTCCTCCATAAGTAAGTATAATTACCCCATCAAGAATTTCACTGCTTTCCCCAATTTCAATGGTGCCACCAAATCTAGTTTCCACTATGGCTGATTTTAAAACTTTTACATCATTTAAGATTTTAACTCCTGAACAATTTCGAAGTTTGTATTGATAGATCCTGTTGGAATAATTTTCTTTTTGATTTAAAATTCTAATTATGAGCTCTATCAATATCTTCTTCATTACAATAATTGTTGACAATATTAATTTCTATTTTTCTTAAACTCTAAATTACTTAACAATTTCAATCAATATGATATTTATTTCAGAATTTAATGAAGACAATTAAACCAAGTTCCGTTATGGTTAATTACTAATTTCAATATAATCTTTTTTGCAAATATATTAATCATTTCAACTTTGTTGTTCTTTTATCTTTTATTCTGATGAGAAAATTTCAATCCGACTTTATGAAATGGCATTAATTCTTGGCTAATGACGTTAAAAAATCATAATTATGACATTGATTTCTTAATCTATAACTTAGATTCTACTCGTAAAAAGTTCTATCGTTAAATGTTCTAACATATAGATTTATGCGAGATGATAAAAAACTGACTTGAATGTTTTTGCGAATAGCTGGTAACCGAATTTGTTCAGATATAATGTAGTTTCATTATTTAAAATCAAATTTAAACTGATGTCATCACATTCAACAATAATTAGTTTTGGTTTAAATTTCTGCCAATCATTGCCTTTCAGAACTTTAAGATCCCAGCCTTCAACATCAATGGTAAAAAAATCAATATTGGTATTAGGTGGCAGGTTTTCTTCTAAAATTTGCTTTAAAGTTTTAGTGGTAAATAGTAATTTATCAACAAGATTATATGGAGAATTTTCAATTATATTTCTTGCTTTTTCTTCACTTAGTGTATTTAATGCAGGCTCATTGAATTGGAAAAAAGTTAGTGTTTCTGTTTGATCTGAAATGGCAGCTTCTAAATTAATATCTCTAGTTCTTATTTCCTTAAATTTTTTCATGGAACCTGGCATGGCATCTATATTTATTCCATTCCAGCCTAGGTCATATAATTTATAGGTGTTAGATAATCTTAGCGGATGGTGTGCACCTACATCAACAAAAAAACCATTTTTTTTATAATTGAAAAACCTTAATAAAACTATATCCTCCCCTTCTTGAGCATAATATTTACCGGCAAAAACATTATTATCTTTTTGTTGTTTACTAATTTCTTTTTGAATAAATTGTGGTACCAAATTGGTAAGTATCCTAGTGATACTGTATTTAATTTGCGAAATATTTGTCAAAATAAATAATATAAATCTATGTCAATTTAACCGCACTTTTGCATTATTGGTAATTTAAAAAGTTTCCTATTTTATGTAAACATTGGCTTTCATAAAAACGACACCGTGGCCACTTTCAAGCAATTTCCCCGTTTTGTAAATATCTGCTGGTTCTACTTTAATTGTAAAGGCATGTTCAACATAATCAATCCACTGATTAGGGTCAGAAACAATACCTAAAGTAACAAAATACTCCCCTGCCAATAAATTTGGACTTGTAAATTCACAAATAGCAACACCATTTTTTATTTCCTTTACAGAGGTATTTGAGGTAATCATATTGTTGATTGTTGTTACTCTCATTCCATGTAAATTTTCTAGAGCAAAGCCAAAAAGAGCATTTTCCATTACAAAATCGGCTTCAAATTCGAAACAAATTTTAAATCCTTCGCCCATTAAGACCCTGCTTACTCGCTGGTTATTCAAATTTTCAATCCAAGCTTTTTTAATGATTTTTGCAATGCCATTGCTTCTGGCCTTTTCTTCTAAATTTGCGATATCGCTTTTAGCGCTGGCATTATCATAATCGAAATAATGTGGTAGAGTTTTATCAATATCACCAAAATAGGCCAAACCACCATTTTTTAGGAACAACCCTTTAGTACACAATTGCTGCACAGCCACCATATTATGGCTTACAAACAACACAGTTCTACCTTGTTGAGCCACATCTTTCATTTTCCCTAAACATTTCTTTTGAAACTCGGCATCACCCACAGCAAGTACTTCATCAATAATTAAAATTTCGGGTTCTAAATGAGCTGCCACTGCAAAGGCCAAACGCACATACATACCGCTGCTGTATCTCTTTACAGGCGTGTCGATATATTTATCAACTCCACTAAAACTTACAATTTCATCAAGCTTTCGACTAATTTCTTTTTTGGTCATTCCAAGAATGGCACCATTTAAATAAATATTTTCTAATCCACTTAATTCAGGATGAAAACCAGTTCCAACCTCAAGTAAACTAGCAATGCGGCCATTAATCTTAATATTGCCTTTGGTTGGCCCAGTTACTTTAGAAAGTATTTTAAGTAAGGTACTTTTACCTGCACCATTTTTACCAATAATACCAAGCACTTCGCCAACATTAACATCAAAATTAATATCATTAAGCGCCCACACATAATCATGTGTTGACTTTTGTGTTCTATCATTGGTTACCGTTACTTTTTGATAAGGGTCTTCTTTGCCTCTTACCTTGTGCCACCACCTATTTAAATCATGAGAAATGGTGCCGGTATTTACCATTCCTAACTTGTACTGTTTGTATAAATTTTCAACTTTAATTGCAATTTCAGCCATTTCAATTTTTTAAACTGTATCCATAAAAGACTTCTCGACTTGGTTGAATACGATTATTCCGATAAACAAGGTGATAACAGTAAAAATGCTACAATAAGCAAGTCCACTAAAATCTACAATTTCTTGCCCCAGAATAATTTTTCTAAACAACTCAATAATTGGTGTTAATGGGTTTAAACTGAGCACTGTTTTTAATTTACCTGTGGCGCTGCTCAAGGGATAAATTACAGGTGTAGCATACATTAATAACTGAATTCCAAATTGCAGCAAAAAAGTAAGGTCGCGATATTTTGTTGTAAGTGAAGAAAAAATTATGCCTAAACCTAATCCTAAAATAGCCATTAAAAAAATCAAAAACGGTATAAGAAATAATATAGGATTTAAGGCAAAAACAATTTTGCCATCAAAAATGTAATACAACAAAATAATAATTAGCAGCAGTAATTGTATAGCAAACTTTATTAAATTTGAAATGATGATTGCTAAAGGATTGGATAATCTTGGAAAATAAACTTTGCCAAAAATATTTGCATTAGCTACAAATACATTAGAGGTTTTAGTAAAACAATCGGAAAAATAGTTCCACAATGTGATGCCAGCTAAATAAAACAAAAGAGGTGGCAAGCCTTCGGTTGATAAATGTGCAATTCGCGTAAAAATGATGATAAAAATTAATGAAGTCAATAAAGGTTGTACAAAAAACCAGATTGGTCCTAGAATTGTTTGTTTGTAGGTTGAAACAAAATCTCTTCTTACAAAAAGCATTATAAGATCACGATAATGCCATATTTCCTTAAAATTAATATCAAATAACCCTTTTTTAGGTGTTATTATTTCAGTCCAATTTTCTTGCTTATTTGTAATTTCCAAAATTAAATAAAGTAATTATAAATATATTCAGCGAAGTAAGTAAAAAAAACTTAGGATATAAAAAATATTAGACAAATAATAAACTTAACCCTACAGATGTTTAATAAATGATTGGTTTACTTTTATTACCATTTCCGCAGGTTAAAGTATCTTTTTCAACATGCTTAGTAACACTTGTTCCAGCTGCAATAACAGCCCTTTCACCAATCGTAACGCCTTTAAAAACCATCGATTTTACACCAATCCAAACGTCATCTTCAATTATTATTGGCGCCATGGAAGTTTTTGAATGCTCGCTTTGTGGTTTAGTTCCATTAGGAAAACCGGCATCTATTTCTTCCCTTCTGGCTAAAAAATATAGCGAATGTGAATTGTTGTCGAATAATATGCAATCATAAGATATCATTACATAATTACCAATTTGGATGAGCATTTGGCAATTAACCTTAGTTCCTGAATTAATAAAACAGTTATTGCCTAAAATCAAATCTCCGTTGTGGACATTCACCATGCATTGAATTCTACAATTATCTTTGCAACTAAAAGTAGCTTTTGTTAAAACCAATTTTCCAGCTAAATTGGCTTGGCCATCACACATAAAATAACTGCCTGCTGTAAATATACTTTTAATTAACTCAAAGTTAAAATGATGAACCCTAAAATGATTGGCACCTTCAATTGTAGAATTATCAATGTGAAAGTTAGAATTCTTAAAATTTAAATAATCTTGAAAAATTATTTTAGAAGCATTAAGTAGTATTTTGGTATTATTACAGATTACACTATTACAACTCATATTGCTGTTAATTAATGTAATTATTGAACCAGAAAAATCGGCATCACCTTTCACAAGGATTGAAGAATCACCTTTAAGTAAAATTTTAGTTTTTAGGTTAAACAAAAACCTTCCCTTAACTACAAAATTTTTAGGCCTAAAAAAGGGTAAGAATTTCCAAACCAAAAGTGTTATATAGTGCATCAAGTGGGCCATTACACAAAAATCAATAAATTCCTATTTGCTTTAAAATTAAATCTGCACGCTCTTTAACCGAAAATTTAGGTAAGGTAACTGTGTTGTAGCCAAAATTTTGGTATGTATCGATAATTACCTTATTGAGCATACAAGCTGTTTCATAGTCTTCTTTTCGTTCATCATCATTTTTATAAATTTCTTTCCAAGGTGGCACAATAAAAACCGTTGTAAAATAAAAACACTCCTTGACTTTTTTGTTGTATGAAATTGGAATATTAAGCTCATCCTTTTGCATGTAAGCAATAATATCTGGCAAGCCACGATCAAAAAAAGTAAATTCTTTTGGATGAGCCTCTTCAAATTGCTTAATTCTATTTTGCATTAAAAGTTCGCTGAAGTTGCTTAAATTTTTCCAAGGTAAGATATCGCCTCCAGCCGCTAGCTGCTCTTTGATTATTGTTCTTGATACTTCGTGTTTGCAGGAGTAATTCCTAGATTCTAGTTCTTCAATAATTGAAGTTTTTCCAAAACCAGGGCCTCCAGTGATGATTACTCTTTTACTGTCCAATGAATAAGGTGTATTAAGTTAAAGTGGGTAAAATTAATTATTTAATTCATATTGATTAAATAATTAATTTTTTGATGGGCTTCGCAACTACTATTTAAGAATATTGCAGAAAGTAAATGCCATTAAAAAGCAAATCTAAGATTTATTAAACACAACAAATTTTATAAGATTGAATATATTGCAATCGTTGAATTATTGATTTATTTAAATAAATTTGCAGAACATTAGCAACTATTTTTTTCGATATGAAAAAAAACTTCAATATATATTTTAGCTTCGTCATTTTTATTTTTACACAATGTATTTCATTTGCCCAAAATGTTACTTTAAATTATCCCCAAAATGGTTTTATTACAGACCGATCAAGTATTGAGCTTTGTTGGAATTATCAGATTGGCCAGCTTTATGAAGTGGAAGTAGCTTTTACTCAAAATTTCAATCCAATTTTTTTTACTGCCAATAATCTTGCCTCTGGCAAAATAACTATACCAACTCAAAGCACAATTTCAACTTATTTTTGGCGTGTAAGAAGAACTAGTGCTCAATTAAGCGCGTGGAGTAATTCCTGTTCTTTCATCTATTTTAACCCAAGTTCTATTAACAATTTATCACTCTGGCTAAAAGCGGACACAGGTTTAATATTAAACAACAACAATCTTCTAACATGGAAAGATCTCAGTGTTAACCAATATGCATTTACCCAGCCAACAGCTTTATATCAGCCGCTTCCTATACAAACTTTCTGTGCTAGTAAAAAAGCAATTAAATTTGAGGGAAATGATTTTTTTGGGTTTCCCAATTTTACCTATGGTTCAAGCAATACCGTTTTTATTGTAGGAAAAAAAAATGCAGGCTCAATTTATGGAAGATATATAGGGGCTTACAATTATAATATGGAGATTTCAACTGATTTTGTTGCCTTTACAGGATATCCAAATGACATATTTGTAACTTTCAACTCTACTAGTCCTAGTTTAATGACTTTAACACGTTCACCTTCAGCTGTAAAGTTTTTAGTGAACGACTCAACGATAGGAGCTCAAAATATTAACTTACCTGCTACCACTAGTGGAACTTTTTTTGTTGGTAAATCAGTGGTTAATGACTTTTTAAATGGTGAAATTGCTGAAATAATACTAAGTACTACTTTACTAAATGATTCATCTATTTCGCTTGTAAATAAATATCTATTAGATAAATACACTGAAAACTTATTTTTAGGGAATGACAGTATTATAACAGATAATTTTTGTCCTATTAACTTAAGCACTAGTGCAGGATTTACCGACTATTTATGGTCAAATGGTGAAACAGGATCATCCATAAGTGTTAATACCTCAGGAACGCACTGGTTGCGCGCTAAAGATTATTTTGGCAGAATCCATGTGGATACTATTTTAGTGCAATATCCAACTTACAATCAAATAAACTCTCAAGCATTGTGTTTAGGTTCGCAAATAACTTGGAATTCAGGACTCAATAACAATTTTACAACACTTTGGCAAAACAATATGACTTCGAATCAATTTAATATTGATACTTCTGGAGCTTATTATTTTGTTGCAACCGACAATTTTGGCTGTACTTTTTACTCAGATACTGCCAACATTTTACTTGACAACTTTTCCGTTTCTGAATCTCTTGGAAATGATACAAGTCTTTGTGCAGGCAATACAATACAACTGCAAAATTATACTCCGAACAATGCCAATTATCTATGGTCAAATGGAAGTAGTAATGACACATTAGTCATCACCAATTCAGGCACATATTGGCTTGAAGCCAGCAATCAAAATAATTGTATTTTAAGAGATACCATTGCTATCAATATTGTTGGTGTTGCGCCTCATGCTGAGTTCTTGGCTGTAAATGGATGTATTAATACCGCCATTAGCTTTACTGATTTATCAACCCCTCCTTTGGGTGAAACAATTTCACAATGGCTTTGGAATTTTGGAGATGGCACCACCTCTAGTTTACAAAACAATGTACATATTTTCGACGCTGCTAGCATTTACAATGTTAGTTTAAAAGTAATTCTACAATCGGGTTGTGGAGCAGTTTATAACCAAGCAATTAGTGTTTTTCCTTTGCCATCAATAAGCTATACTGCCTTCAATCTATGCAATCAAAAATTAACTGAATTCAACAATACAAGCAATCTTTTTGGCGGTAATTTACAAAGTGTATTATGGAATTTTGGAAATCCTGCTGCCCAAGGAAATATAGCAAACACAGCTGAAGCATTTCATGTTTACAATGCACCTGGCACATATAATATTAGCATAGTTGTTCAAACCATTGAAGGCTGTGTTGATAGCCTGCATAGTTCGCTAAATATTAAACCTAGCCCAATAGCAAATTTTACCAGCAGCAACAATTGCCTAGCTGATACAAGCATTTTTACTGATATTTCTCAAATTGATTTTCCTTACCAATCATTAAGTAGAAAATGGCAATTCCCCAATGGAGATACTTCAATTTTCTATCAGCCAACCTATGTATTTAATTCAGCCAGTGCATTCAATGTTATTTTGTATGTGCAATCTACCAATGGTTGTAGAGATACCATTTCAAAAACAATCGCAATAAATAATAAACCTGAAGCCAATTTTACCTATCAAAACAATTGCATTGGCGCTATAACACAGTTTGCCGATAGTTCATCATGTTTAAATTGTCAAATAATAAATTATGGTTGGAACATCAATAATATGAGTCAAGAAAACAATCCACTTATTAATTTTGTCTTTAATGACACTGGAAGTTATCATGTAAACTTATCTGTTTTAACCAATACTGGCTGTACATCCTTTAAAGATTCCATCATCAGCGTTAACCCAAAACCTGTTTCAAACTTTGTATTAAACAGTTATTTTGGTAGTCCTCCTTACCAACCTGAGTTTAGCAATTTATCTGAATTTGCGACCAACTATTCATGGGATTTTGGGGATGGTAGTTTTTCACAAGAGCCAAATCCTACCCATACCTTTAACGATACAGGCGTTTTTAATATTAATTTAAAAGCCTTAAACAATGATCACTGTGAAAGTAATTACACTCAAAAATTAAATCTTTTACCTAAAAAAATCGATCTTGTAATTTATAGCTTAAACACAAATATCATTGAAGACTATATTGAAAGTGAAATTGTAGTTTTTAATCAAAGCACAACTATAGTAACTGGTTTTAATTTAATTATTCGAAACAATAGTAGTTTTTCAGCCAAGGAATCCTATTCGAAGCCCCTGCTTCCTGGCGAATTTAAAAATATTAAACTAAACACTAAAATCAAACAAGGAGAAGGTTTTAATTTAAGTGATGTTTTATGTATTGAATTAACAAACATCGCTGAAGGTAACGATGCCAACTTAAGCAACAATACACTTTGTAATGCAATTGCTGACAATGATTTTAAATTGATTAACCTTTTCCCTAACCCAACTATAGATAAACTATCAATTAACTTTATTTGTCCTACAGCAGATGAAGTTATTATAGAGCTAAACGATTTGTCTGGCAAAAACATTTCAAGCTATCAAATTAACAGTAAGGCTGGATATAATCAATTTGAAATTTCAACTGCACAACTTAATAGTGGTACCTATATATGTAAGCTAAATTATAAAGGCTATGCTAAATCGTTATTGTTCATCAAATTAAAGCAATAATTTATTTTTTTACTGAAGTAAAAACAATCCGCCATTTGGCTTTTTCAATGCAGTGAATTTATTTTATTTGCACAATGTCAGCAATGTGTTTAATAAAAATTGTTTTGTCTATTTCGCTATTTCAATGTCAAAACTTTCGTAAACTAAATCCAATACAAACCTATTTGAAAATTATTTTAGTAATCAGTAGCTAAAAGTAATCGACTGCCTTATATCAGGATGAAGGCTTAAAGCCACAGGACAAGTAAAAGCAGCGTGCTCAATAATTGCCTTTTGTTTACTGTTATATTCAATCTTTGGAAAAATAAAATCAACTTTAATTTCGGCAATTTTACGAGGGTTTGATTGCATTATTTTGGTGATTTTTACAATTGTACCATCAATACTAAATTGGTGTGTGTTTGCAGCAATCCCAATAATAGTTAGCATACAACAACCAAGCGAATTAGCCATTAGATCAGTTGGGCTAAAAGCTTCTCCCCTACCATGATTATCAATTGGTGCATCTGTTACAATCAAATTGTTAGATGCAATATGTTTTGATTGTGTTCTAAGATTTCCTAAATACGTTATTTCTGATGTTGTCATAAACTTGTTGCTATGTTTACTGTTTTATAAAAGTACAAGTATAATAGTAAATTCTTTAAAATTAGTTTGAATACGATTTTGATTTTTGTAGCTTTGCTTTCTAATTATGTCAAGTAAAATCTTAAAAAACATATTTTTCTTTGTAACTGTTTTAGGCAGTCAATTTGTTTATGGGCAATTAATGACCGGTAATGAATTAGATCACCCAGAAATACAATTGCGCAACGAGTCTTTTTTTGGGGTCAATATAAATTCACATGGTTGGGGCTTTTCATACAGAAAAGGCAAACACCTTACAGGCACCATGAAGCGAATGATGGACTTTGACTATGTCAGTTATAGACATCCAAAGGAAGTGAAATTGCAAAATCAATCTGCTTCAAACAATTCTAAAAGTTATTATTACGGAAAACTAAGCAATGCTGCTTTTTTAAGAGTTGGTTACGGTATTCAAAAAGTAATTTTTGATGAAGAATTACCAGGTGCGCTTGAAATAAAACTTAATTATTATGCTGGTGCTTCGCTTGGGCTTTTAAAACCGGTTTATTTAGAAATATATAAACAATCATTAGCCATACCAGATAGGTATGAATTAGTAACTGAAAAATACAATCCTGAAACTCACTTTGCTGAAAATATTTATGGTAGAGCTCCTTTTTTAAGAGGTATCAATGAATTGAAATTCAATCCCGGTGTTTACGGCAAATTTGGGCTTAGCTTTGAATATGGTGCAGATCAAGAAGTAATAAGAAATATTGAAACTGGTCTTATCCTGGATTTTCATCCAAAGGCAATGCAGGTAATGGCTTTCAATACAAATAATCCCTTTACTTTCTCATTTTACGTTGCAGTAAATTGGGGAAAAAGATGGTAATAAAAATTTAATTATGTTAGTGGAGGAAAATAATAAAAGTATTGAAAATAGAGGCATTAAAAAGCCAGATTGGTTAAGAGTTAAATTACCAACAGGTAAAGAATATGCTGATGTTAGAAAGATAGTTAGTGAGCATAAGTTGCATACCATCTGCGAAAGTGGTAATTGTCCGAATATGGGTGAATGCTGGGGCGCAGGCACCGCAACATTTATGATACTTGGCAATATTTGTACGCGTTCTTGTGGATTTTGTGCTGTTGCAACTGGAAAACCTTTACCAGTTGATAAAGATGAACCCAGAAGAGTAGCTGAATCTGTAAAGTTGATGAAAATCAAACACTGTGTGATTACTTCTGTGGATCGTGATGAATTAAAAGATGGTGGAAGTATTATCTGGGCCGAAACAATTAATGCAATAAGAAGTGAAAGTCCTCATACCACATTAGAAACACTCATTCCCGACTTTCAAGGAAAATGGGAAAACCTACAGCGCATTATTGATGTTGCTCCAGAAATAGTGTCTCACAACCTAGAAACTGTTAAACGATTAACTAAACAAGTGCGCATACAAGCAAAGTATGAGAGAAGTTTAGAAGTGCTTGCAAGATTAAGTGCGGCTGGAATTAAATCCAAATCAGGTATTATGCTTGGATTGGGAGAAACCGAAGCAGAAATTATTGAAGCAATGGAGGATCTTAGGAAAAGTGAAGTTAAAATATTAACTTTAGGGCAATACCTGCAACCAACACCTAAACATTTGGCTGTTAAAGAATTTATTAGACCTGAACAGTTTGCTAAACTTAAAACAATCGCCCTTCAATTAGGTTTTAGATATGTTGAAAGTGGGCCTTTGGTAAGATCTTCATATCATGCTGAAAAACATTTATTTTAAGACTTTGTTTATTTTAAAAAAATTAGTTTATTTGTAACATCTCAATTTAATAATTATAATATGAAATCGAAAAAAATTACCCTTAGTAAATTGTTACTTGGAGTAAGTTCAATTGGTGTTTTGTTTGCCTTCGGACTGGCCTCGAATATTTCGAAATACGAACCAAGAAAAAACAGTGATGCTAGTGTTAGCAAGGAAAGAACAGGTGCTTTAGCTGCTGAGTATTACTTTGCAATGCGCAAAAACGCAATTACAGGCGACATCCCTTTTCAAGCAATGGCTGATGCCAAGAATGCAGTAAGGGAAATGCAAAATTCTAGAGCCGGATCATTAGGGCTTAATTGGAATGAAATGGGTCCTGACAACATAGGCGGCAGAACAAGATGTTTATTGATTGACAATAGAGATGCTACTGGCAAAACACTTTTTGCAGGTGGCGTTAATGGCGGTCTTTGGAAAAGTACAAATGGCGGTGCAAATTGGATTTCAGTTACTAATAACCAATGGGAAAACATAGCTGCAGTGAGTATTTGCCAAGAGCCAAGTGGAAAAATTTATGTAGGAACTGGTGAGTTTTTACTTGGCGTTAGAGGAACACCGGGTACAGGTAATTCTTCTTGCATCGGTAGTGGTATCTGGCAATCAACCGATGGCAATACCTTTACTCTAATTCCTCAAACAGATCCATCACCAACAACACCTTATAACAACTTGTACGCTCAAGCATTCTCTTATGTATACTCTCTTGAATATGCCAATGGCAAACTATACGCTGGTACAACAAAAGGTTTAAGATATTCAGTTGATGGTGGCGCAAATTGGCTAAATCCTACTTCGTTGCAAACTGCTTGTAAGGATGTAGAAGCTGGTACCGACGGAAGTATATATGCTAGTATTGGTAATAAAATGTATGTTTCTAATGACGGTACAAATTTTACCTTAAAAACACTTCCTTCTGCAACAGCTGGAATGACAAATCTTCAAATTGCCACTGCTCCTAGTGATCCAAATGTTGTATATTGTATTGGAGCAAAAAGCACATTCTCTGTTATGGGAGTTTGGAAATCAGAAGATAAAGGTAACACATTTACCTTATTGCCAAATTCAACAGGGGGTACAGTTTTTCAAATTTTAGGAAACCAAGGTGATTATGCTTGTGCAATTGGTGTTGACCCAGCAAATAAAGATAGAGTTATTTGTGGTGGCCTAGACTTATGGAGTTATACTCCTTCTGGAGGTTGGAATCAAATTTCTGCTTGGAACTATGCTCCTTATAGTCAATATTATAACCATGCCGATCACCATCAAGTAGTTTTTGATACAGAAAGACCTAATATAGTGTACTTTACAAATGATGGCGGTGTTTTTAAATCTGCTGATGGCGGTGAAACATTTGCTGCTATTAACAGAGATTATGCTGTAACTCAATTTTATTCTGTTGCAACCTCTATTAGAGGTGAAGTTTTAGGAGGAGCGCAAGACAATGGAACAAATTTAATTGATTTTACTGGGCCAACTACCCGCTGGGCTAATGAAGTTATTGGTGGAGATGGATTTGATTGTGATTTTTCAGCTATTAATCCTGACGCTTCTTTTGGTTCACTTTATTTTGGAGATATCAGAAGATCAGGTACACTTGGTGGTTCTTATGCTACATTCTTAAAAGGAGCCCCTACAGCATATCTTGAAGCATCTTCTTTTCATACGGTTATTCGTCTTTGGGAAAGTTTCAACAATCAAAATAGCCAAGACGTTGTAAATTATATTGTACCAGAAGGACAAACGATACAGCCTGGAGCCGATTTTACAGCCTACAGCAACAATTCAAACTACCCTTTTACTGCAACATACAATGGCACTTCATCAGCAAACGCAGGTGATACTATTAGTAACATTAAAGATATTATTAGCTCAAGAATGGCACTTGGAATGACAACTGGAAATGCAAACAGAGTATTTTTGGCTGTAAGACCGCTTAATTTTAGCGACAGTCCATACTGGATGCCAATTGCAGTTAATGGAACCGTAGGAAGTAATGATGGTTTAGAAGGCGAAGTTGCTTCTCTTGCTTTTTCTTCAGATGGCAACCATTTATATGTTGGTACCAAGATAGGCGGAACGGCAGGGGCTATATTCAGAATTTCTAACCTTAATTCAATTAAGTTTAACACTTTAAGTGATACTTTATCAGGTTGGATAAACAATGCAGCAAGCACTTTAACTTGTACTAGAATTGCTAAATTTAGTGGACAATGTGTTACTAGCGTATGTGTTGACCCTAATAATGCAAATAAAGTAATTGCAACTTTGGGTAATTATGATAATACTAATTATGTATATCGTTGTGCAAATGCAACCACTGCATTAAACTCGGCCAATACCTCTAATTTTACCAATGTACAAGGTAATTTACCAAAAATGCCTGTTTACTCTTCATTAATTGATTACTCAAATGGAGACAGAGTGATCATAGGTACCGAATATGGCATTTGGACATCAAATAATGGTGGTACTAATTGGTCGCTTGATAATGATGGGATGGCAAATTGTGCAGTATTCATGCTTCGTCAACAAACACATCCTTACAACAAATGCTGGAACTCTGGTACTATTTATGCTGCAACCCACGGTCGTGGTATTTTCAAAACCTCCACACTAACAAGTGTTAAAGAAATAGAAGGTGCAACATCAGCTCAGGCAGATCAATTATTAATATATCCTAACCCTGTTTTTGAACAAGCAACCTTCAAATTTTATCTTCCAGAAACTGGTAACACCAGTTTAGCAATTTATGATTTACAAGGTAAATTGGTAAGGAACATCAGCTTAGGATCATTAAAAAAAGGAACAAATTTATATACTTTCCAAAACGATGGTTTAAATAATGGAACTTACATAGCATCAGTTACAAATGGCAACTATAAAAAAGTTGTGAAATTTGTTGTTAAAAACTAAATAAGCTAATCAATATAATAGCCCCATTAGCAATTGTTGCTAGTGGGGTTATTTTTTTGATATTTGTATAAAATAACTATAATGAAAATTGGAATTAATGGTTTAGGTAGGATTGGCAGAACATTACTCAAGACTTGTGTTCTAAGAGGTGATATTGAGGTAATTGCAATTAACGAATTAACCGATAACAATACAATTGCGCATTTGATTAAATATGATTCAATTCATGGAAAATTTAATGGAAAAGTGAGCGCTAATGAAGATGGCATTTTTATTAATGATAAGTTTATTAAAGTAACACATCATGCTAAGTTAGAACTATTGGATTGGAATAATCCATCTGTAGAAGCAGTAGTGGAATGTACTGGTTTATTTTTAGATAGAAAAAGTGCGGAAATACATTTAAAGCAAGGTGCAAAAAAGGTAATTTTATCTGCACCTCCCAAGGACCCTTCTATAAAAAGTGTGGTTCTTGGCGTAAACGATGGAATTATTAATGTAAATGACACAATCATTTCAAATGCATCATGTACAACAAATTCTGCGGCACCCCTCATAAAAATTTTAGATGATTTATGGCAGGTGAAGGCTGCATTTATTAGCACCACACATTCTTATACAGGCGATCAAAGATTAATAGATTCTCCGCATCATGATTTAAGAAGGGCCAGAGCAGCCGCGCTTTCAATTATTCCAACAACCACAGGTGCAGCTAAGGCATTAACCAAAATTTTTCCAAAGTTGGAAGGCAATATTGGTGGAGGCGGTATTCGTGTTCCTGTGCCAGATGGATCATTAACCGATATTACAGTGATACTTGAGGCCAAAGCAACCGAAGCAGAGGTAAATGCTGCTTTTAAAGCCGCTGCCAGTAACCAATTTAAAGGAATTATTGAATATACTGAAGACCCAATTGTATCTGTTGATGTAATTGGAAACCCTCACTCTGTAGTTTTTGACTCCTTGCTAACTTCTGTAGTTGGGCCAATGGTTAAAGTGGTAGGATGGTATGATAATGAAGTTGGTTATAGCAATCGACTTTATGAACTAATAATAAAATTGAATTCAAACTAATTTACAAAAAAAATGTTTACTTTATTAAACAATAAACTATGAAAAAAATAAGCTTCACACTTTTAGTTTCAATCCTTTCCCTAACAGGCTTTGCCCAAAACAAGCCAAAATCTATTTATGATTTTAGTGTTAAAAGTATAGATGGCAATACCTTTAATTTCAGTAGCTTAAAGGGTAAAAAAATAATTATAGTGAATACCGCTTCTGAGTGTGGAAATACACCTCAATATGGTGCATTGGAGGAAATCTACAAAAAATACAAATCAAAAAATGTGGTTGTTATTGGATTTCCTGCAAATAACTTTGGAGCACAAGAACCAGGCACCGATAAGGAAATCAAATCATTTTGTTCAAAAAACTATGCTGTAAGTTTTCCAATGATGTCAAAAATATCTGTAAAAGGAAGTGATATAGCGCCCATTTACAAATGGCTAACAGAAAAAGCGAGCAATGGTGTTAAAGATGCCCCAGTTACATGGAATTTTCAAAAATTTTTAATCGATGAAAAGGGCAATTGGGTTGAAAGCATTGCTCCTAAAACAGCCCCATTATCTTCAAAAGAATTAATGGACTTTATCTCAAAATAATTTGAAACTAGCTATCTTAGCCTTTGCGGCTCATCCTGATGATGTTGAATTAAGTTGCTCAGGCACACTCATTAAACATCAAGAATTGGGTCTTAAAACCGGAATTATTGATCTCACTGCTGGCGAACTTGGAACAAGAGGCAATGCCTTGCTAAGGTCTGCAGAAGCGGAGAAAGCATCTCAATTGATGAAAATTTCGATAAGAGAAAATCTAGGTTTTGCCGATGGTTTCTTTAAAAATGACCAAGAACACCTAATGCCAATTATTCAAAAAATAAGGAAATATAGGCCCGAAATAGTTTTAGCAAATGCAGTTGAAGATAGGCATCCAGATCATGGAAGAGCTGCTAAATTAGTTGCCGACGCTAGTTTTTATGCAGGCTTGGTAAAAGTAAATACATTGGATGAAAACAATATTGCTCAGTTACCATGGAGGCCTAAATCCATTTTTCATTATATTCAGTACAATTATATCAAGCCTGATTTTGTAATTGATATTTCGAGTGAGATGGACACAAAAATTAATGTTGTGTTGGCCTATTCTTCTCAATTCTACAACCCAAATTCGAAGGAACCGGAAACCCCAATTAGTTCATTGGCCTTTCTTAATAGCCTTAAGGAACGTGCTTCGGATTTAGGCAGAATGGTGAATGTAAATTTTGCCGAAGGATTTACAACAACAAGAATAACTGCTGTAAAGAATCTTATGGACTTGTTTTAAAACGTTATTACTGACCAGTAAGCAGCAAATTATGAACTTATTGATAGGCCTAATCTTATCTATGAAATAGTTGTAAATAGGCTAATTATCTCATCAGGGTAATATTTCCTTTTTCGTGTTTTATCTTATCATTAAATAAAACATAGTCTAAAATATAAACATAAACATCTGCGGCAGCATCACTGCCTTTAAATTTACCATCCCAGCCCAAAGAAATAGTATTAGTAATAAAAACTAACTCTCCCCAACGATCATAAATTTTAAGTGAAACATCTTTTAAACAATTTCCTCTAATTAATAAGATATCATTATTTAGGTCGCCATTAGGACTAAAGGCGTTTGGAATAAATACTTCAGGTTCAGCATTTAAATATACTATGGTAGAATCTTGCATAAAACAACCATTTGTAGGATCCATAACTGTTACATAATACCAAGTTGTATCATACAAAGTGGTGGTATATGGATCTAAACAATTATTACAACTTAAGTATGAATTTGCATGCCAATTTATAATTGGATCGCTGATATTTGTAGAAGTTATGAGATGAAGTGAATCGCAAATATTCAAAGTATAATTGTAATAGATCATATCAATTATTGGATTGGGATTTACCGTAACATTAATTGCATTTGAAATTATAACTGGTGGATTTACACAAATATAAGAAGACACTATTTGGCATGTAACACTGTCTTGATTTGAAAATGAATTATAACTAAACAAAGTATCTTCTCCAACCGAAATTAAAGCAGCATTAACATACCAATAGTATACTATAGCACTAGCTCCTGCGCCATTCACATGTGCTGTGAAGTTTACACTTTGCTGCTCACAAATTACAGTGTCGTCGGAGCTTATATAAACGGTTGGCGTAATACTTTGAATTAAAGTAACTACAATGCTATTTGAATAAGCGGTAGGGTTTGAAATGCACAGTAAATCTGAATTTGTATTTAAGGTAATGATATCATTATTATTAAGCGCATAAATAATTAGCGTATCATTCGTGCCGCCAACAACAGGAAGCCCGTTAATAAACCATTGATAGGTTGGATTTGAGCCTCCATTAATTACGGATGATGTAAATGTAATTGGATAACCTGAGCAAGCAGGAAATTGCTGGGTAGTTAAGATGGAAACACTTGAAGTTAAAACAGGCAAAACAACCTGTGTAATGACATTAGAAAGCACAATTGGATTTGACACACATGGTTCATTTGAGCTTAATTGAACTGAAATTTGGTCGCCATTATTAAGATTAAAAGAAGTAAACTCATTCATCGTTTGACCTGGCACTGCAATTCCGTTCACAAACCATTGATAGGTAGGCGTAGTTCCTCCATTAATTGAGCCTGCTGTGTATGTAACAGGTGTTCCAGCACAAATTGCACCGGAGGGAGTGCATGCTATTTGCACATTAGCTAACATATTGGCTCCCAAAGTAATCACTGTTGTTACAGTGCTATCACAACCATATTGGTTAGTAAATAACACGTCATATATTCCATTGGTATTAACAATAGTTCCATTTGGAAGCATGTAAGGTTGTCCATTACAAATCTGTGCATTTATTGTATCTGTACTAGCGCTTAAAACATTAAGTGTTATTTGCAAAATAGAATCACAACCACTTAAACTTACTAAATTATAGCTAAATATGCCTCCAATATTAGTTGAAGTTCCGTCTGGTAGTAAAAAGGATTGTCCACTGCATATTTGTGTAGTAATATTTGAATTATAAGTATTGTTTATAGTTAAGTTCAATGTTATTATTGAATCGCAACCATTGTAACTTCCAGCAGGTATGGTGTATACAGCAACTGAGTTGTTTGAAGTATAAGTAATTCCATCAATCCAAGTATAAGTATCACAAGCAGTTTGAATATCAATAACGTTTACTGCATTAAGAATAGTTAAGTTTAAGGTAACAATACTATCTGTTCCTTGCGCACTGCCTCCAACTATTGTAAATGTTGGTGTGTTTGTGCTGACATTATAAGAAATACCGTCAATCCATGTAAACGATTCACATGCCGTTTGGATATCAACACCAAATACTGAATTATTAATTGTAAGGTTAAGGGTAACAATTGAATCACAACCCTGCACTGAGCCTCCAACTATTGTAAAGGTAGGCGCGTTTGTACTCGCATTATAGGTTATTCCATCAATCCATGTGTAGCTTCCAATGGCTGTTTGAATATCAATACTTGTGGTTGCATTGTTAATCGTTAAATATAAAGTTACAATTGAATCACATCCTGCTGATGAACCACCAACAATCGTAAAAGTTGGTGTGTTGGTGCTTGTTAAATAAATATTTCCATCTATCCAAGTAAAAGTATTACATGCTGTTTGAACATCTGTGCCTGTTACAAAATTATTAATCGTTAAATCTAAAGTTACGATAGAATCGCAACCTGATACTGAACCACCAACAATCGTAAAAGTTGGTGTATTTATGCTGGCATTATAAGTAATGCCATCAATCCATGTATAAGTATTACAAGCTGTTTGAACATCGGTGCCTGT